>CBFGPY010000163.1:0-6228 GCA_965650755.1 uncultured Chromatiaceae bacterium
GCTATGCAAAAATCAGATTTTTCTTTTGAGCTGCCTGAGCAGCTTATCGCCCGTTTCCCGCAACCAGAACGTTCTGCCAGCCGGCTGTTGAGGCTGCAGCGCCAGAGTGGTGCTATCGAGCATACGCAGTTTAAGGCGGTGCTGGATGCCATCAATCCGGGCGACCTGCTGGTGTTTAATAATACCCGGGTGATCCCGGCGCGGCTGTTTGGCCAGAAAGCTTCCGGCGGCAAAGTGGAAGTGTTGGTCGAGCGCTTGCTCGATGACAAACGTTTTCTGGCGCATATCCGTGCCAGTAAAGCGCCAAAACCCGGCAATCGCCTTATCCTCGAACAGGAAGCCGAAGTCGAAATGACCTGTCGCCACGGCGAGTTATTCGAACTGACGTTGTTATCCGACGAGCCGGTACTGGAGATGCTGGAGCGGCTCGGCCATATGCCGTTACCTCCCTATATCGACAGACCGGACGCGGCCAGCGACCGCGAACGTTATCAGACGGTCTACAACGCCAAACCCGGTGCGGTGGCAGCGCCGACTGCCGGCTTACACTTTGATGAACCGCTGTTGGCGGCATTAAAAGCCAAAGGCGTTGAGTTTGCTTTTGTCACGCTGCACGTCGGCGCCGGTACTTTCCAGCCGGTGCGGGTCGACAATATACTTGAACATCAGATGCACGCCGAATATATCGAAGTGCCTCAGGAGGTGGTGGCTGCGGTCGAGGCTTGCAAAACCCGGGGTAACCGGGTGATTGCGGTAGGCACCACGTCAGTGCGCTCGTTAGAGTCGGCGGCCCAATTTGCTAAAAAGGCGGGGCAGCCATTGCAACCCTATTATGGCGACACGCAGATATTCATCTATCCCGGTTATGAATTTGCGGTAGTCGATGGGCTTATCACCAATTTCCATTTACCGGAATCGACGTTGATTATGCTGGTATCGGCGCTCTGCAGCCGGGATATCATCATGCATGCTTATCAGGAAGCGATCGCAGAGCAATACCGGTTTTATTCGTATGGCGATGCGATGCTGATCCTTTAAATGGTGCACTCAGTCGTACAGTCAACATCCGTGTGGCTTTCTGCTACAATCGGGCGTTTTTAAAAAAGGCCGGACTGTTTTTCCGGTCAATGAGGTTTTGATGAAATTTGAATTATTAAAGACCGACGGCAAAGCCCGGCGCGGTCGTATGACATTTGCCCGTGGCGTGGTCGATACACCTGCTTTTATGCCGGTAGGCACCTACGGCACAGTCAAAGGCATGACACCGGAAGAGCTGGCCGCCACCGGCGCGCAGATTTGCCTTGGCAATACCTTTCACCTGATGCTGCGCCCTGGAACGGAAATCATCCGTAAACATGGCGATCTGCATGATTTTATGCACTGGGACAAACCAATTCTGACCGACTCCGGCGGTTTTCAGGTGTTCAGTCTCGGTGAACTACGCAAAATCAAAGAAGAAGGCGTGACCTTCCGTTCGCCGCTGAATGGCGAAAAAATCCAGCTGACGCCAGAGCGTTCAATGCAGGTGCAGCGCGAATTAGGCTCAGATATCGTGATGATTTTTGACGAATGTACGCCATATCCGGCAACGGAACAGCAAGCGAAAAAGTCGATGGAAATGTCGCTGCGCTGGGCCAAACGCAGTAAAGACGCCCACGGCGACAACCCGTCCGCACTGTTTGGTATCATCCAGGGCGGTATGTACCCGAACCTGCGCGATGTGTCGTTAAACGGCCTGGAAGACATCGGCTTTGACGGCTACGCCATCGGCGGTTTGTCGGTCGGTGAGCCAAAACACGAAATGATCAAAATCCTCAATCACACCACAGACAAAATGCCGGCGCATAAACCGCGTTATCTGATGGGCGTGGGTAAACCGGAAGACTTGGTTGAAGGTGTTCGTCGCGGTATTGATATGTTCGACTGCGTGATGCCAACCCGTAACGCCCGTAATGGTCATTTATTCGTCAGTAACGGTGTGATTAAGATCCGTAATGCTAAATACAAAGACGATATCGCGCCTTTGGACGAAAATTGCGACTGTTACACTTGTAAAAACTATTCGCGGGCATATCTCCATCATCTCGACCGTTGTAATGAGATTTTGGGTGCCCGGCTCAACACCATTCATAACCTGCACCATTACCAGAAATTAATGCAAGGGTTACGTAATGCGATAGAACAAGGCACACTGGATGCCTTTGTGACCGATTTTTATGCCCGTCGTGGTCTGACGGTACCAGCGTTGGACGCTCCGGTGCCTGTCGCTGAAACCACTGCGGCGGTCAGTGAATAAAATTTAAAATTAAGCTTTAAAAACTAAGGGGATAACAATGAGTTTTTTTATTTCTGATGCACAAGCGCAAACTGCAGCAGCAGGTCAGCCTGGTGGTGGTTTAGACCTGGTGATTATGCTTGCCGCCTTCGGTCTGATTTTTTACTTCATGATTTTCCGTCCACAAAGCAAACGGATGAAAGAACACAAAAACCTGATGGCGTCGCTGGCCAAAGGTGATGAAGTGTTAACGCAAGGCGGTTTAGTTGGCCGTATTGCTAAAATCGCTGAAGACAAAGATTTTGTCGTGATTGCGCTGAACGACACCACAGAAGTGACTGTGCAAAAGGGCTCTATCAGTGCCGTACTGCCGAAAGGCACGATGAAATCGCTGTAAGCAGCCCGGAAGGAATTTACTGTGTTAAATCAAAACTCAATCTGGCGTTATCTGCTGGTGGTAGTGGTGATGGTGGTCAGTTTCATCTACGCCTTACCGAATATTTACCCCAGCGACCCATCGCTGCAAATCAACGCGACCCGTGGTGCAGAAGTCACGGCTGAAGTCGTGGAAAAAATCAATACTGAGCTGACTGCCAAGCAAATCAGCAGTAAAAGTGTGGTGCTCGAAGACGGTCAGGTATTGGCACGTTTCCTGACGACTGAAGACCAGTTAAAAGCCCGTGAAGTTATTGAACAACTGCTTGGCGACAAATTCGTCACTGCACTGAATCTTGCGCCAGCCACACCGGCCTGGATGGACAGCATTGGTGCGGCACCAATGAAACTGGGTCTGGATTTACGCGGCGGCGTGCATTTCCTGATGGAAATCGACATGAAAACCGCGATGGACAAAAACGTCAACGACCTGGTCCAGAGCTACCGTTCAGATTTACGTGAAGCGAAAGTGCGTTACCGCTCTGTCAGTGCCGATCTGCCGAAACAAGCCGTTGTTTTAACCTTCCGCACGCCGGAAGACGTGAAAGCTGCACAAAAAGTATTGTCGGAAAAAGACCGTGACATGGTGTACACCGATGCGCCGGACAATACGCTGATCGTCAGCTTCTCAGAAGCAAAAGTTAAAGCGCTGCGTGAAGACGCTGTCGCGCAAAACATCACCATTATCCGTAACCGGGTGAATGCGATTGGTGTTGCTGAACCTTTAGTTCAGCGTCAGGGCGCTGAGCGTATAGTTGTGCAGTTGCCTGGGGTGCAGGATACCGCTCGCGCCAAAGAGATTCTCGGCGCCACTGCGACCCTTGAATTCCGTTTAGTCGATGAAACTGCCGATGCTGTCAGTGCCGTTGCAGGTCGTGTGCCGCCAGCATCACAATTGTTTTATGACCGTGCCGGTAACCCGGTGGTGCTGCAAAAACGCATCATGCTGACAGGTAACCACATCGTTGGCGCTAATGCTGGTTTTGACGAATACAGCCGGCCACAGGTCAATATTGATCTGGATGCCAAAGGCGGCAACAGTTTCTCACTGGCAACGAAAGATGCCATCGGCAAAGCGATGGCTACTGTATTTATCGAATATAAACCGACAGGTAAAAAAGATGCCGACGGTAAATCGTTGCTGGAGAAAAAAGAAGAAGTGGTGTCTGTTGCCACTATTCAGGCCCGTTTAGGCCGTAGCTTCCGCATCACGGGCCTAGATGCGCCGGGTGAGGCACAGAATCTGGCAGTATTACTGCGCGCCGGTGCCCTGATTGCGCCAATCCAGATTGTCGAAGAACGTACCATTGGTCCAAGCCTGGGCCAGGAAAATATCGACCTCGGTATGAACGCAATCCTTTGGGGTATGCTGGCTGTGGTCGGTTTTATGGTGTTTTACTACAAATGGTTTGGCGTGGTAGCAAATATTGCGTTGGCCTGTAACGTGGTGTTGCTGGTCGGTATGATTGCGATGATCCCGGGCGCAACCCTGACGTTGCCGGGGATGGCGGGTATTCTGCTGACTGTGGGGATGGCGGTTGACGCCAACGTGTTAATTAATGAACGGATCCGCGAAGAGCTGGGCAATGGACGTTCGGCAATGCAGGCTATCCATGAAGGCTATGACCGGGCTTTTGCCACCATTGCTGACTCCAATATCACGACCTTGCTGGTGGCGTTAATCCTGTTTGGCGTTGGTACAGGTCCGGTGAAAGGCTTTGCGGTGACGCTGGCACTTGGCATCCTGACTTCAATTTTCACAGCGGTTGTGATCACGCGTCTGATCGTGAACGCCGTTTGGGGCCAGCGCCGCGGTGCTGAGCTGCCAATCTAAGGAGTTATAGATGCTACGGATTTTTACCTATAAGCATGCGCTGAACTTTATGCGGTTTAAATGGCATGCGCTGATTTTTTCCACCATTTTGGTGCTGGGTTCGCTGTTCAGTCTGTTCACCAAAGGGTTGAATCTGGGACTGGACTTCACCGGCGGTACTGTGATTGAAGTTGAGTTTGACCAACAGGCGAACCTGGATAAAGTCCGGGCTGCGCTGGGGGAAAGCGGCTTTCACGATGCGCAAGTCCAGTACTTCGGTAGTAGCCAGGACGTGATGATACGGATTGCGCCACGGGTAGGGGTTGAGCAAAAAGTCATTGGCCAGCAAATCCTGGAAGCTGTAAATAAAGTTGCCGAAACACCGGTCACGGTGAAAAAGGTTGATGTGGTTGGCTCTGCGGTCGGTGATGAACTGAAAGAAGACGGCTTTCTGGCAGTCCTCGCTGCAATGGTTGGTATTCTGCTGTACGTTGCGGCACGTTTTGAATGGCGTTTTTCGGTCGGTGCTGTTGCGGCCTTGTTACACGACGTCATTATTACGATGGGCGTGTTCTCCATCACCGGCAAAGAGTTTGATTTGACGGTACTCGCAGCAGTATTGGCGCTGATTGGTTACTCTATCAACGATACCATAGTCGTGTTTGACCGCATCCGCGAAACGTTCCGCAAAGTGCGTGATCTGAGCACTGACGGAGCGGTGAATGAAGCGATCACCACCACGTTGAGCCGCACGACGATGACGTCTTTCACCACAGCTTTAACCCTAATGGTGTTGTATGCCATTGGCGGTGCCATGATTAATGGTTTTGCCTTTGCACTGCTGTTTGGTATCGCGATCGGTACTTACTCGTCGATCTTTATCGCTTCTGCTTTAGCGGTGATCTTGGGTGCGAGCCGTGAAGATTTGATGCCAACAGTGATTGAAAAAGAAGGGGCGGATACGCCTTCCATCTGAGTGAAATAAGCCAGTCCCGTGACTGGCTTTTTTCTGATTGAAGCAATAAGGTACTGAAGCTCACCGGCGATCGCGTAGCGGCTACAAAGGTTTTGGTTGAAGGAGTGCTAAATGACAAAACAACACAACACGGGTTTCCTCGCCATGGTAGATGCAGCCAAAAGCCGGGTGCGCGAAATCACCATCGAGCAATACAATGCGCATCAAGCGCCTTGTGTGCTGATTGACGTGCGGGAAGATCTGGAATGGCAAAAAGGCCATTTACCGCAAGCGATGCATATCGGTAAAGGCGTGATCGAACGCGATATCGAAAGCAAAGTGCAGGATAAACAACAAACCTTAATTCTGTATTGCGGTGGAGGTTTCCGTTCAGCCTTAGCCGCCGATGCGCTGCAGCAGATGGGCTACAGCGATGTGCTGAGTCTGGCAGGCGGTTATACGGCCTGGGTCAATGCCGGCTTACCTGTAGTGCAGGATTAAGCGACATATCAACTGAAAAACGCCACAAACTGCTCCTGCGTTTGCGGCGTACCGTACATCCTGTACATAACAACGCCGGCAAATGCCGGCGTTTTTGTCTGAATAGCTCAGCGCATCAGCGATTCAGGCAAATGCGGACGCATGCCTTTTAACATCGCAGCCAGTACTTTTGGATTACCGGCTACTACGTTACCGCTTTTCAGCTGGTTATTGCCGCCAACGAAATCGCTGACCAGGCCACCGGCCTCG
>CBFGPY010000164.1:0-6226 GCA_965650755.1 uncultured Chromatiaceae bacterium
TCAGGGCGGATTTCTGGCCGGCAGCCGTGATGTGATTGATTACATCCGGCAACAATCAAGGCACTATATCTACAGCACCGCGCTGTCGCCGGCACTTTGTCAGGCGATGGTGCATAGCATCAGGTTGTGCCGCAGCGAACAATGGCGCCGCGACAAACTCGCAGACAATATTGCTTTGTTCCGTACAGCTGCTTTAGCAGAAGGTTTGCCACTCAGTGCATCAGTGACCGCCATCCAACCGCTGTTATGTGCAGATAGCCCGGCCGCTTTGCGCTGGAGTCAAGCGCTGAAGGCTGCCGGCATCTGGCTGCATGCCATCCGGCCGCCGACAGTACCGCAGGCCCGGTTGCGGATTTGTTTGTCCGCAGCACACAGTGCGGCGCACATTAAGAATTTGGTTGGTGCCCTGGCTCAAACGCGCCCGGCAACGACTGGTTTCAATGAATAGTTTTACTCAGGATCCTTCGGTGGAAAGCCAACTACAAGCAGAACAAATTAGTGCGCATTTCGGCAAAGCCGCACAAACCTACGAGCAAAGCGCCCGGTTACAGCGTGAGGTCGCTTTTGATGCGCTGCGTTTGTTACCGCAACAACAGCAGGGCACATTACTTGATTTAGGTTGCGGCCCGGGCTGGTTTCATCACAATCTGAGTAGCTTTTGTGACGAGCTGTTAGCTTTGGATTTAAGTGCCGCCATGCTCGACCAGGCCAAACGCCATGGGATAGCCCGGCTATTTATTCAGGCCAATGCGGCGCAAATTCCGCTGCCTGATCAAAGCGTTGATACAGTATTTAGTTCACTGATGTTGCAATGGTGTCCGGACCCGGCACCGGTGTTTGCAGAGATCGCCCGAATTTTAAAACCCGGCGGCAGTTTTGTGTTGACTACGCTGGTGGAAGAATCGATGCATGAGTTTCAGCAGGCCTGGCGCCAGACAGGTCAGGTGCCGCCCACGTTAAGTTTCAGCCCGGTCGCGGATTACCTGCGTGCCGCCAGAGCCAGTGGCTTGGCTTGCCATGGTCAGCAAAAGACTTTTCAGTTGTTTTTCCCGGACGTTTTTACACTCGCACGCGAATTTAAGCGTATCGGCGCTAACTATACCGGTTTGAAAGCTGCAAATATTCCGGGCCTTGCCGGCCGTGCTTATTGGCAACGTTTTGCCGAGGCCTATCAGCGCAATCTGACGACCCAAGGCTTACCGCTCAGTTATCAGGTGCTGTTTATTTTTGGTCAGATGCCATGAGTTGTATCGAGTCAACAGCGTCACCACAGCGTTTTTTTGTCACAGGCACAGATACGGATGCCGGTAAAACCTATTGCAGCAGCGCATTATTGCGCGGCCTGCGCTTATCAGGTGTTCATTGCTCAGCGTTAAAGCCGATTGCCAGCGGGGTGGACCCGGATGGCCTGAGTCCTGATGCAAAAGCTCTGGCTGCGGAAACCGGACAACAAATCAGTCTGGTGAACCCGCTTTGTTATCAACTGCCGACAGCACCGCATCTGGCGGCGCAGGCGCTGCAGCAGCCGCTGTCACTGGCAAATCTTACGGAGTTGTTGCCACAAAGTGGCAGTCAGCTGGAGCTGATTGAAGGCGCGGGCGGCTGGTTGTTACCGCTGAATGCGGATGAATATCTGGCAGATTGGGTGGTACAACAGCAATGGCCGGTGGTGCTGGTGGTTGGCGTAAAACTGGGCTGTCTGAACCACAGTTTGCTGACTGTACGGGAACTCCGCCGCGCCGGTGTGCCGATTGTCGGTTACATTGCTAATATCCTTACGCCGCACATGCATTATCTGCAAGAAACGCTGGAGGACCTGCAACAACGGCTGCAGTTACCACTATTGGCGACAATGCCGTTTTCGCCCGCGGGCGCCGACGACGATTTGTGCCTGCAGCTGGCCGCACAGTTCAAATTGCAACTGGCAGCCACTGGCAGGTTATCTTAATAAGGCAGACAGATCGCTGTTAGGCGCGATGGCGGTTTTCACGCCTTGCCGGAATAAGGCGGCATCGCTGTCGCCTACGTAGCTCAGGGTGTCGTCAAGCCGCTTCAACGCTGTGCCTTCCGGCAACCCCAGCACCGGTGTCTGCGGGTTCAGTTGCATAAATTCCGCCAAACGCATGTCTCGGGTTTCCCCGTGAAAACCTGGCGGCGCAAAATTGGCATAATGTGGATTGAGCTGAAACGGCACCAAGCCGAGTGCCTGAAATGACGGCGGTTCAATAATCGGCATATCGTTGGTGGTGCGGATGCTAAGGCCTGCAATGTTGGAACCCGCACTCCAGCCGGTGTAAGGCAGCCCCGCTGTCACCTGCTTACGCAGCAATGCGATCAAGTCGTGCTGATACAACCGCTGTAACAGCGCAAAAGTATTACCACCGCCCACCATCACGGCTTGTGCCTGCTGCAGCGCCTGTTTTGCGTCGGCAAACCGGTGAATGGAATTCACCCTGAGCCCGAGCGGCTGTAACGCCTGCTGAACTTTTTGCTGATAATCGTCGTATTGCACCGTGACGCCGGCATAGGGCACAAACAGCACTTCGCGACAATTCGCCAGCTGCGCCGCAATAAGGTCCAATGCCGGAGCCAGATAGTCGCTGTTGCCGGCGCGGGAGCTACTGAGTAAAAGTAAATTCATATTTTGCTCTTCTGGTTGTGGTGGCGCAGTGTAGCTGCGGCAACACCGCTGCGACAAGCCGGTCGGAGAATGAAAGCGGTCAGTCGCCGCATTGGGCTTGAAATCAGTGGAAAAGTCCATATCTTAGGCTCAGGTCATCAGAAATTTGAGGTAGAGATGAAACGTATTCTGTTGTTTATCATGACAAACCTGGCGGTGATGCTGGTGTTGTCTATCGTACTGAGCATTCTGTTCAGCGTCTTTGGCATCAACCGGCAAAGCATGGGCGGCTTATTATTACTGGCCGCTGTATTTGGTTTTGGTGGGTCTTTTATTTCACTGGCGATGTCAAAGTGGATGGCAAAGCGTTCTACCGGTGCTGTGGTCATTGAGCAACCACAAAATGCCACTGAACACTGGCTGGTCAATACGGTTCGCCGTCAGGCGCAACAAGCCGGTATTGGCATGCCGGAAGTAGCCATTTATGACTCTCCTGAAATGAATGCTTTTGCCACCGGCATGAGCCGGAATAACGCGCTGGTCGCTGTGAGCACAGGTTTGCTGCGCAACATGCGCGAAGAGGAAGTTGAAGCAGTGCTGGCGCATGAAGTGTCACACGTGGCCAACGGTGACATGGTCACGTTGACGCTGATCCAGGGCGTGGTAAACACCTTTGTGATTTTCCTGGCGCGGCTTATTGCCGGCGCTATCCACAATGCCACCCGCAGCAGCGACGATGAATCCTCCGAATCAGGCGGTTTTGCCTACATGGCCACAGTGTTCGTGCTGGAAATGATGTTTGGGGTGTTGGCGAGCATTATCGTCATGTGGTTCTCACGTAAACGTGAATACAGCGCCGATGCCGGTGCTGCTAAACTGGTTGGTGCCAACAAGATGGTGGCGGCGCTGGAACGGTTGCGCAACAACCACGACAGCCAGCTGGAAGGTTCGATGATGGCCTTTGGTATTGCCAATAAGCCGGCGAGCAGCGAGTTATTTTTAAGTCACCCGCCACTGGAAAAACGCATCGCAGCGCTGCGTAACGCTGCCTGATCTGCAAATTTTTCCCAAAAAGGCCGCATTGCGGCCTTTCACTTTTTAGCGCCGGCCAATTTCTGGTTGCCGCGCCTAAGTTTATGAAGCAATATAAATTTCTCTTTGATCTGCGGCATTAAACCGAATTTTCTGCAACCTTTTGCAGCGGTCGCAGGTCAGACTTTGCAATTCCTCAGACCCGGAGCAAAACAATGACAAAATGGCTGATTGCTTTCACTCTCACCTGTAGTTTAGTGCTCGGCGGCTGCGCCAGTACCGGCGGCCAGACCGCTGATCAAAAACGACAGGCCATAGAACAAATGCGCGCTTCGACCCTCAATAAACTCTACAAAGAAAAACCTTATGCCGCAGACACTATCGAACGTGCAGCCGGTTATGCCGTGTTCTCCAACGCCAATGTTAATATCATCTTCGCCAGTGCCGGTGGCGGCCATGGCGTGGTCCACAGCAATAGTGGTGCTGTTACTTATATGAAAATGGGCGAGATTGGTCTCGGATTGGGCTTAGGTGCCAAAGACTACCGGCTGGTGTTTGTGTTCCACAACCAGCAGGCGCTGAATCGCTTTGTCGATGACGGCTGGGCTTTTGGTGGCCAGATGGATGCAGCAGCCAAAGCCAATGAAAAAGGCGATGCCATCGGTGGGGAAATTACCGTCGACAACATCACGATTTATCAATTGACCGAAACCGGACTGGCACTGCAGGCAACTATTAAAGGTACCAAATTCTGGCGCGACGACGCACTGAACTAAGTTGCCGCGTCAACGGCGAGCGGCTATGGTTAGAACAAAACAACAGCAAGGAATCTTTATGCCAATTAATGCCGAATTAAATGTTGAGATCCGTGTTCTGAATTTGTTTAATCTCGACAGCAGTCTGGAGGGGATAAAAGTCCATAAAGATGCTGATGATGAAACCAAAGCGGCAATTGGGCGTTTATATCAAAAGGGCCTGCTCACCCAGGCCGATGGTGGTTACCTGACAGATCTCGGCCGCAGCTGTGCTGAACATGTGCAAACTGCGCTCAGGATTTTAGCCGTTTAAGCCGCAATATTATTTGCCGCATCGCCTGGCGGGACTCAGCATAGGCCTGAGTCTCCCCGGCAAACTGCCAGCGTTGATAACACTGAGTCAACAAGGCCAACTCATTCTCCAGCGCCGGGTGTTGCAAGGCCCATTGCGCTAAATATTGCTGATATGTCTGTTCGATAGCTTTCGGCTGCAAGCTCAGCAACGGCTGGAATAAACTTGTGGTAAGGTTCTGTTGCGGGCGGCGACGCCAATACCAGGTTGCGGCGACAGTGGCTGGCAGCAACAGCCACAACCACCAGTAAGTCTGAAACCTGATTTCTTGTTGCCACTGGCGCAACTGACCAAACAAACTCTGTTGCTGTGCCGAATCAAAACTAAGTACCCACATCGACCAGTAATAATCCAGATCCCGTAATGGCTGTAACAACATGATGCGTAGTTGTACCAGCATCCAGCCGCCACCGGCGCCGGCAAAATCAGCAAGAGTGGCATCTGACAACGTCTCCTGCAGTAAACTGGGTTCGATCAAAGCCGTTGGGTCAAAACTCAGCCAATTGCCGTCCTGATAATACTCAACCCAGGCATGCGCATCTTTTTGCAGGACTTGCAGATAAGCGCCATCGTCCTGCCATTCCCCGCCTAAATAACCACCAACCAGCCGCGCCGGAATGCCAGCGGCCCGTAATAAAAATACTGTCGCGCCAGCGTAATGACTGCAAAATCCCAATTTACGTTCAAACATAAACTGGTCAATTTGCGCACCGCTGAGTTCTCCCGGTGACAAGCTGTAGCGAAACTGCTGGTCCTGAAAGTATTGACTGATGCGCTGCACCAGCGTTGCCGCGGTGCCTGTGTTCTGGCTCAATTGTTGCGCCAGCATTCGGCTTTGTGGATTGCCAGCCGGCAACTGCAGGTAGCGGTTGATATTCCCACTTGCTTTGAGCACGCCGATGTTGCTCGATACCTGATAGCTCAGGCGCTGACTGAGCGGCTGTTCGGTGACCAGCAGTGCCTCTTTGGTATATAGCGTATTGGCGCTGTGTTGCTGTGGCGCGCCCAGACTAAATAAACTGAATTGTTGATGAGGTTCAGCAATCACTGTGTAGTTGTATGGTGCGAGCGAGTCGGTCGCTGGTATCACTGCGGTCTGGATACGTTGGGCGCGCCAGTTACTGCCATCAAAAACATCGTAGACCTTGGCACGAAAATAACGCTGCGCAGCGCCAGGTGCGGTTCCGCTGAATTTTACCCGAAATGCCAGTGCATCCGATTGCAACAACTTACCGACAGCGCCTGGTGCCAGATTGTCCGTCAGGCCGGTCTGAGTCATTTTCGCGCCCGGCAATTGCCACAAAGGCGGTAACCGCGGAAACAACACAAATAAAGCCGCGGTCACAAGCCCCATCAGCAAAGCGTTTCGGCTCAGCACCCGCCAGCGCAGTTGTGGTAGTTCTGTACAGAACGTCAGATACTGCGCGGATAAATTCAGCGCAAATGCAGCCAGTATTATGGCCGCGA
>CBFGPY010000165.1:0-6226 GCA_965650755.1 uncultured Chromatiaceae bacterium
CTGATTGGTTCTGCTGATGGTGCGAAATACCGCCGTTTTGCCCAGGGCTTAACACTGGCGCAACTGGTGCAGCTCGCCAACCGGCAATTACAGCAATTGCACAGCCGTTATCAATTAGCGCGTAAAGCCGACAGCGAACTGGAATTGCAGGTGCTCGACAGCTGGCAGGCCGACAGCGCACGCGATACCAAAACCTTATCCGGCGGTGAGAGTTTTCTGGTCAGTCTGGCGCTGGCGCTGGCGTTGTCAGAGCTGGTCAGCCATAAAACGCGGCTGGAGTCGTTATTTCTCGATGAAGGTTTTGGCACTTTAGATCCAGACACGCTGGAGAGCGCCTTAGCAGCGCTTGATCAGCTGCAATCCGGCGGCAAGATGATTGGCATCATTAGCCATGTCGAAGCGCTGAAAGAGCGCATCCCGGTGCAGATTAAAGTACATAAACAGGCCGGTGCCGGCTGGAGTACGCTGGAATTGCCGCAGGTCTGGTAACTCAGACCTGCGCGGTCGTGTATTAAATGGATTATTCCTGAAAGCGGTTCTGATAACGCAGCCGCCAGATCAGCAGCCCACAGAGACACAAAATGAACGCCGACGGGTACAGATATTCGTTGTCGAAGCGGAAAAACAGGAAACTGCCGACACCGACATACAAAAACGGCTGCAGTTCATACAACCAGAAGGGCATATGCCACAGACCATCGCCGCCGGATTTGTGATTGAGCCGGCGCCGTTCTGCCCGCATGATCCAGACTAAAGCACCGGCATTAAATAACAACACACCAGCCCAGCCGCCAAGCGGATGGGGTAATAAGGCAAAGCACGCCACACCTGCAGCCAGATACAGGTAAGGCAAAGATTCATAAAGCTGTGACGGTAACATCTGCATACCTCAGCGATGGAAAGACCTCCGGTTTTGTACTGCAATCTGAAATAAAAGTAAAATTTATTAACAACTTAATCGAATTTGTACTTGTTTCATCCGCGAGAAAGCCACAGATCTGGGAGAATTGTCTTATGACTTTTTGCGATGGAGCATCCGATGTTAAAACAATTACTCGCCTCTGCCGGCATTGGCGCTTGTAAAATAGATACACAACTTCAGTCTAATCAGGCTGTTGCCGGTGGCAGTTTGTATGGCCACATTCTGATCCAGGGCGGTGCTGTCGCGCAGCAAATCAATGGTTTTAGTCTGGCGCTGATGACAAGGGTCAAAGTCAGCACCGACAACGGCGAGCACTATCAGAATTTTTGCCTGCAGCGTTTTCGTCTCAGTGAAGCGTTGCAGGTGGCGCCGGGTAGTCAGCAACAGATCCCGTTTGAGCTACGTCTCGGTGCTGAATTGCCGGTCACACATTTGCCACATCATACCGTCGGTAAAGTCTGGCTTTGTACTGAAGCCGATATTGCGATGGCGTTAGACCCGTCCGACAACGACTTATTGCGCATCGACGCCCCGCCATTAGTGCTGAACAGCATCAGCGCCATGCTGGAGCTTGGTTATCAGCTGCAAAAAGTTGACGTAGAAAAAGGTTATTTGCAGGTACCTGGTAAACGCAGCCAAAGCGGCTGTTATCAGGAGTTTGAGTTCCGGCCGCGCCAGTGGTTATCCGGCGTGAAAGAAGTCGAGTTGTCCTTTATCCCGGACGGTGCGGACACACTGGTGTTGGTTGAGGTGGACCGGGCCTTCCGTGGCGACAGTTACCGCACAGTGCGCTTATCACCACAAGCCAGCAGTGCGCAAATCCAGCAGGCGCTGCGCGGGATCCTGGGCTAAGCACCGGTTTTTGCATTTCATCGGCGTCACAGTCTGCTGCTGTTGGCCGCGGGAGTCGGACTTGCACCTTCGCCTTTTCACCGGTAAAACTATCAACAGAATCTGAATCTGTGCCGGTGGGAAAACTGATGCGAGGCGCCCTGCTGTTGGTCCTGTTGCTGCCTGCGTTTTGCAGCGCCACTGAGTTTGTGCTGACGCCGCTGATTTGTGTGCAACAAAAGCACCACAGCTGCGCCATTGCCCTCAAAGTGCGTTGGCAGCAAGCCACGCCGGCCTGTTTGTTTTTACCACCACAACCGAAACCGTTGCTGTGCGGCCCGGCCGGGCTGCAACAAGAACTGGCGCTTGAGATCAGTAAAGACAGCAGGTTTGAACTGCGGGCGGCTGACAGCCAGCAAATGCTTGCTGAGCGTACTATCAAAGTGCTGACCATCGATTTTAATGCCGGCGACAAACTACTCAAACGCAGCCGTTGGGGTACACAATGAGCCGGCAGCATATTTTACTGGTCGAGGACGACCAGGAACTGGCTAAGCTGGTGGCTGATTATCTGCAAAGCGAAAACTATACCGTTGTGGTGTGCAGCAATACGCTGAAAGCGAAAAAGCTATTGGCCAGTCAGGGCTTTGACCTGCTGATTTGTGATGTGATGTTACCCGGCAGCAGTGGTTTTGCCCTGGTGGAGCAAATCCGCAGCCAGTTTAACGGCCCGATTCTGTTTATGACGGCGCAGACCACAGTGACAGCTCAGTTGCATGGCCTCGAACTCGGCGCACAGGATTACCTGCTCAAACCGATAGACCCACGTTTGCTGCTGGCCAAAATCCGTGTGTTTTTACCGCAGCCACAGCAACAACGGCTGACCAATCCGGTGTTACAGCAGGACAACCTGCGGATTGACCGCTTATCCGGTCAGGTCAGCCTGGCTGGTTTGCCGTTGAATCTGACTAACGCGGAGCTGCAATTGCTGATCACTCTGCTGGAGCATTTTCCGCTGGCAGTGTGTCGGGAACGGCTGTTCCGCGAGCAGCTCAATCGTGAATATGATGGTACCGACCGCACTATTGATGGCCGGGCCTCGCGGCTGCGTAAAAAACTGCAGGCAGTGGACCCGCGCTGGAATATCCGTAATGTCTGGGGCCAGGGCTACAGCATCAGCGTCAACTCCGCCGGAGATGCCGGATGAGCGCCACCTTATTGCGGTTTTATCTGGCTGTGGTGCTGATGGTACTGCTGCTGTTTTTCAGCCTGAATCAGCTGTATAGCTGGGTGTATCAAGGCGACCATATGACTGTCGCGGCCCGCACTATGCTGCACAATGTGTATCAGCACAGTCAGGGCGATCAACAGCTTAGCTGCCGGCTGAGTATCGATGACGATTGCGCCGGTAGCCTCTATGTGGTGATCCCAAAAGATTTGTGGCAGCCGCAACCCGGTGTCAGCTACGGCATTGAAGTATTACGGGACGGCGACGGCAATGCTTCGATGTGTGCTGAAATCGCCAACGGCGATCTGATGTGTTTAAGTGAACTGAATTTGCCGCAAGGTGCTGATTTTACAATTGATCTGGTGCATGTGTTTCTGGTGTTGCTGTTGCTGGCGTTGTTTTGGTTCAGCCGTAATGTGTTTAAAGATGTGGAAACCTTACGCGTCAGTGCGCTGCAGGAAGTGCGGCAGGGGCGTTTGCCGGATTTTCGCCTGAGTAAACAATCCTATCTGCAACCGCTGGCCCGTTCCCTGACACGGATGAACCAGACCATCACCAATCTTAATCAGCTGCAGCGCGAAATGGCAGATACGGTCTGTCACGACATCAAAACCCCGCTGGCGCGACTGCGCTTTATTTTGCACGGCATGGAAAGCCGGATGAGTGATGGTCAATATGCCCAGGTACAGCGCAACCTGCAGGAAATAGAAGACAATGTGTACGATTATCTGCGGCTGGCGCAGCAGGATTTCCGTGCCGATCTGGAGTTGAGTCAGGTTCAGCTCAGTGTGGTGGTGGTGGAGTTGCTGGATAAATTCCGCGCCAATACCGAACATCAGCTGAGCTGGCAGGGCGACAGCAGTCTGGTGATCCAGGCCGACGCGAAGTTATTAGCCCGGGCTTTGTCTAATCTGCTCAGTAACGCACTACGCCACTGTGCGCAGCAGGTGCATGTTGAGCTGAGCCGGCATGGCAACGACTGCCGGATTGATGTCAGTGACGACGGTGCCGGCTGGCAGCAGGCGGTGCGGCGCGACGATCAGGTGCCGCATCATGGCATTGGTCTGGCGATAGTGCGTCGCGTTGCGCACCAGCATGGCGGCGAGCTGTTACAGTTGGAGCGGCCCGGTGGTGGTGCTGTTGCCCGCTTGCAACTGCCGGTCGGCAATGCCGACACTGGTGCGGCTGCGGCCGCTGCGACATAATAAGGCGGGTTACATCAGTCTGGTCCCTATCGCAGGATATACCGGCAGGAGACTAAGTTGTTCAGGATTTATCTGTCGCGCTTGACAGTGCTGTGCCTGTTATTCGCTGGAAGCACGCTCCCGGTTTTGTCGGCGAATACCTCTCCGCCAGCTGTCACAGCACCAGGAATGACCCAGCAAAGCCAGCGGCAAACCGTGTATTACGGCGGTTATCAGCGGCAGGATTATTACACTGAATTGCTGCAACTGGCACTGAGTTACCAAAGTGGCAAAGATTTCCAGCTGAAGGCGTCCGGACTGGATTTACCCAAACAACGCGCCTTTGATCTGATGAATGCCCGTGGTGGTATTGATGTGTTGTTCGGCAGTGTCAACGCCGATCGGCTGAAACGTTACCGCGGCGTGCCATTTCCGTTGCTGCGCGGCTATAACGGCTGGCGGGTGGCGCTGGTGAACCGCAACACACCGGATGTACTGCGGGGTATTCACAGCAAACAACATCTGCGCCGGTTAACAGCCGGCCAGTTTCTGACCTGGAGCGACACCGAAATCCTGCGCAGCAACGATTTAACTGTGGAAACCAGCTCAGATATCAATGGCTTGTACGGCATGTTGCAACGCGGCCGCATCGACTATTTCCCGCTCTCGGTGCTGGAGGTGGCCGAGGAGCTCGCCAAACATCCGGATCCGCAACTGATGATAGACCCGCATCTGCTGCTGATTTACCCCACCGCCACCTGGTTTTACGTCGCCAAAGACAATAGCGCACTGGCTGCAGCCTTATTGCAAGGCCTGCAACAGGCAGAACGTGACGGCAGTTTCGACCGGCTGTTTCAACGTTATTTTGGTACCGCCCTGCAACAACTGAAATTGGACAGCCGCAGCCGGGTATTGCTGGACAATCCACAATTGCCGGCGGGTATATTGCCCGCAGGCTGAAAGTTCAACAGCCCCTAGGCGAATAATAGGGCTGAATCACAGCGGCAAAACCTTTGGTGTGGGCGACCTGAAGGGCGTCTATATCATAACGCCAGTTTGCTTCGACTACCCAGACCGCGTCGATACCGACCGCAATGTCCCACCCGACAGTTTTCAGAAATGGCATTGATTTGTGCACAGCTGCAATTGTCGCCAGCACCTGTGGCCAGCAAGGCAGGACAAAGTTGTCCAGCATGACACCTGTTTCCGGATGCTGACTGACTTCAGTCATGATCGGCCAGTGTTGGTTGCAAGCTTGTTTGGTCGACAATAAACGACCATTGTCGACGTCCACTGCGGCAATCAGATTACCGCTCGTGCCATGACTGAAATTATCGGTTTGGTTCTGGCCACAGATGATGCGGAAAAAAGAACCGATAGCCCGGACTTCACCCTGCTCAATGACCGAGACGACCCGAATAGTGGACAGGTGCGGCGAGCCGGTGAGCTGGCGGATCACCGGATGATTCAACACATGCGGCTGCACCAGCATCGGAATGCCTCTGTGGATGAGCTGAAAAATCAGCGCCGCAAAACTTTCTATGCTGCAAGGGCCGTCTGCCAGCAGGACCTTGTCCCCCTGACGTTCAAAGGCAAAGGCATGTTGCCCGTGCGAGCCTTTTTGCGGTTTGGCGAAGTAGCGGCCATCGGGTAAAAACTGCACCAGTTGGTTGGCGCTGTTTAGATTTGGCACCGTTGCTGCGGCATCGTCTGACTGGCTCAGCAGGCAAATAACCGCAGGTGTGGTGATATGGTGATAGCTACAGTGTTGATAAAATGCCAATTTGTCGTCCGTCAGCTGACGACCCCGCGTTGAAACCTGGCTGGCCAGGACATGTTTAAAGGGTTCGTTACGGAGAAATTGTGCCCAGTCTTTGCTTGCGACCCTTGGTAACTGATAAATCGTGAAGTCGCGGGCACCGATACCATATTTCAGCCGGCAAAATACTGGTGCAATAATGAACCAAAGGGTCCGGACCCCGCGGATCTGACTACATGCGTACAAAGTGGCTTGCAGATAATCCCGCCAGACAATAATCCATTGTTGTTTCATCTGACACT
>CBFGPY010000166.1:0-6216 GCA_965650755.1 uncultured Chromatiaceae bacterium
AAATAAGCTCAGTACTGTTAGCGCAGTTGTTAGTCCGATAAACCTCATCAGTCGCGTTACCGAATCCGTTGTGAGATACCGCATCATGGCTTGAAGTAGGGGGAAAACTCAATGGGTTTTGCTGTTGGAACCGGATTGGTTCTGAGGTAGGGGAGCAATGAGCAAAGCGAATTGCACCAATCTGAACTGTTAAATCAGGACCGATTGGTTCTGCGCGGCAAACAGACAAGGGCGCCCCACGTCGCACTTTGCTCAATCTGAAAACTTTGCCAAACGGCATGGGCAACAACATCGACTGGACGCTACACGCACGCCGTAAAGGAATCCCTACCTCAGAGGGTCTGCTTTTGTAATCGCCCGACCGTTGTGATAGTAATTTTGATTCACCGCTTTGTGCCAATTGCGGACCTTTTTTAAATGCCATGTACGGCGGCGCTGACGCTTGCGCGTACCTACGGACAGAAAAAGAAAGTAGGTATCGGCAAGCAACGCGTGCTGGCCACCACGTGGCGTACAATTAACACAATTTTTTATTTCCTCTTTTCGCTCAAACCAGTCATCCGAAAACCACAACAAAGCCAGCATCGGCAACCGCGGAGTGAGCGATCAAGAGTGAGCGCGGGAGGCGCGAACGGGCGAACATGGTGGTGGCGATGTTGGCTTTGCCACTCTTTGTGGTTCTGTCACCCAAAGCCGTTCCAGCAATTACCTCGCTAAACCTAGCTTCCAACCCAACAAAAAAGCGCCAAACGGCGCTTTTTTCCATTCAAAACCCCAACAACACAAATCACTTCACAGTGTTGTAGTCTTTGCCAAAAATCTTGCCAAAGAAAGATTCTTTGTTCCAGGTTGGGCGGGCTGGGGCGTTGGCGATTTCGGTGCCGATGGCGTAGTTGATGTCGGCGAATAAGGCACCGTAGTCGTAACGGATGGCGCCGAAGTCTTTGGTAAGGCCGGCGACGTCATCTGTTGGTTTGTGGTAGTGCTTGGCGAAGAATTTGCCCCACACTTCGCCGCCTTTTTGTTTCGGGTCGCGTGAGGTGAAACCTGTCATCAGGAATACTGAAGGTACACCTTGTTTCACCAGCGTGTAGTGGTCTGAGCGGGTGAAAATCGCCTGGTCTGGCATTGGGTCTGCCGCCAGTTTCACGTCATACAAACCTGCAGCTTTTGCTACTACCGGCCCTAAGCTTGAGTGGTTGGCACCAAAGGCGACGATGTCGGCAAATGGGTATAACAGCACTGGCATGTCGAGGTTCACGTTAGCCACCAGCTTGTCAGCCGGGCGGGTTGGGTTGTGCGCGAAATAATCGGCGCCCAGCAGGCCTTTTTCTTCACCTGTAACAGCCACAAACAAAATCGAGCGTTTTGGTTTGACCGGTGCATTGACAAATAACCGTGCTGTTTCCAGCAGAATGGCGACGCCGGCGGCGTTATCCATCAGGCCGTTGTTGATGCGGTCTTTGCTGCGCATATCCACGCCGACACCGATATGGTCTGAGTGCGCAGTCACGACTACGTATTCGTTTTTCAGCACCGGATCAGAACCTTCCAGCACTGCTGCCACGTTCGGGCTGCTGATTTGCTGATGTTCAGACTGGCGGCTGAAATTTACTTCGCCTGGCAGGGCAAAGCCTTTTGGCGTTTGTTTCTTTTCCAGCTGAGCATAGATGTCTTTAAGCGACACCGGCGCTTTGGCAAACAGCGCTTCGGCTGGTTTCATATCCAGCGATGCAGAAATTTTCAGCTGCGGATAGTCACCTTCAGCGACGCCGTCAGCATGCAACCAGCGGATGCGCGGCTGATGCAGGTACATCGTGCCTTGCGCAAATGGACGCAGCTTTTCATCTTTTGGCGTGTTGATCATAATCATGCCGACCGCGCCTTTCTCGGCGGCGGTGCGGGCTTTTAATGAACTGATGTGCGCGGCTTCTTCACTTGGCAGTGATTCCGGGCGGCCAGGCAGCATCACCACCACTTTGCCTTTGACGTCTAAGCCAGCGTAGTCGTCGATGCCAAATTCTTTTGACACCAGACCATAACCAACAAACACCAGGCCGGCGCTGACATCCACTTTGCCTTCATGGCTGCTAGGGCCTGTCATAAATTGTTTTGGGAAAGCGAAATCTGTCGCTTTGCCGTCTACCGTCAGGCTCAGTTTCGGGCTTGATTGCACCAGCTTGCTTTGTTTCATCGGCACTGGCTGTAAATAGCCTTCGGTGCCGGCTGGTTTTAAGCCTAACTGGTGGAAATTGCTGGCGATATACTGGCTGGCAATCAGGTGGCCTGTGCTGCCGGTATCACGGCCGGCGAGGGCGTCGTCGGCTAAGAACAACATGTGCGCTTCAACGCGCTCGGCAACAGCACGTTGGCTGTTTTCCTGATTAGTGGCTGGAGTTGCGACCGCGGCAGCGGTTTGCGGCTGGCTGGTTTGCTGGCAAGCGCCAAGCGCCAGTGCTGACCCGAGAGTCAGCCAGTGAATTGTTTTCATTTGTGTTCCTGTGAAATGATGGCTGACATTTTACGTTGCCATCTTGTTATTGAATCAGCTGGTTTTAACAGACTTTGCCGAGGCTAGCACAAAAGCAAACAACCGCCCAAGCGGGCGGTTGTTGCGAAATGTTGCTACTGCGACGAACAGCGTAGAATCAAAGCCAGTTGGCGGCGTGGCGGAGCGGTTTAGTCGGCCAAAGCGCCCGGCATCTCTTCTTCGGCTGGTGGCTCAATCCGTTTGGCCAGCACTTTGTCGATGCGCTTGCCGTCCATATCCACTATTTCCAGTAACCAGTCGTCCAGTTCTACTTTGTCAGCAGTTTGCGGAATTTTTCCCAGCAGCATCATGATAAGGCCGTTGAGCGTCTGATAGCGTTTGCTGTCTTCTTCCGGCAACTTGCTGATGCCTAAGCAATCTTTCAGGTCTATCACCGGCAGCAGGCCGTCGAGTAAATACGAGCCGTCGTCGCGCTGCACCACCATCAGGTCCTGCTCGGCAGAATCGGCCTGATTAAATTCACCGGTCAGGGCGTCCATTAAATCCTGCAACGTCACTAAGCCTTTGAGGTCACCGTATTCGTCAACGACAAACACCATCTGGCTGCCAGAGCTGCGGAAGTGTTCCAGCAATTCCATACCGGTTAAGCTGTCCGGCACAAAATTACAGGGCTGCGCCAGCTGTTGCAGGTCGTTTAAGGTGCCGGCCACTGATTGCGCCAGCAGCTGTTTGGCGGAAATGATGCCAATTAATTCGTCCGCATGGCCTTTGCAAATCGGAAAACGCGAATGCGGCGACTGCATCACGCGCTGCATGTTTTCGGCAAGCGGTAATTCGATATCGAGAAATACGATGTCAGAGCGTGGCACCATTAATGATGAAATGCTGCGCTCGTCCAGGCGAAACACGTTTTTCACCATAGTATGTTCGGTATGTTCAATCACACCGCTGCTGGAACCTTCCTGCAGCAGCGCCTGAATGTCTTCGTGCGTGACGTTGGATTCCTGGCTGTGCGCAAAACCAAATACCCGCATCATGGCGTGGGTAGAGCCTGACAATAACCAGACAAAAGGCTTAGTCAGCATCGCCAGCAGCAGCATCGGCTTGGCCATAATGCAGGCGATGGTTTCAGCGCTGATTTGGCCAATGCGTTTTGGCACCAGTTCACCGACCACGATAGAGACATAAGTCACGACCACAACCACTAATACAGTGGAGAAAATCGAGCTGAAAGCTTCCGACAGGCCATAACTTTGCAGCCACATCGAGAATGGGCCGGCCAGCACGGCTTCACCGAAGATACCGTTTAAGATACCAATCGAGGTGATACCAATCTGCACTGTCGATAAAAATTGCGTTGGGTCTTCCGCCAGTTTCAGCGCTATGGCTGCAGAAGAACGGCCGTTGTGGGCCAGAGCTGTCAGACGTGATTTGCGTGCTGTGACTATGGCTATTTCCGACATGGCAAATAAGCCGTTTAACAAAATCAGACTAACAAGTATGAGGATTTCCATATAAACCATAAGGTGACTGAGGAAAGCCGAGTATATCAAAAACTTTTGTCAGGTATAGGGGCCTATTCAGCGGGTTGTCAGTATCAAAGGTTGAACAGGGGCTTGTCTGCGCTAAAAATCAGCGAAAATCCCAGAGTTGGTATGGCGTCAGCACCAGCGGCAGTGGCACATCCCAGGGTTCGGTGGGTACAGTTTCCACTTGTTGACACTGATGGGCGAGGCCCACTAATAACGGCTTCTGGCTGGTTTTGGGCAGCGCTGAGAGCGTGCGGTCATAAAAACCGCCCCCCATGCCAAGGCGCTGGCCTTGTGCGTCAAAGGCCACCAGCGGCATAAAAATCACATCAAGCTGCGCCGGTAACATGATGGCGGTGACGTCGGGTTTAGGCTCACGGATACCGAATTGATTCAAATGCATCGGAGTTTGGGCGTCGTACCGCTGGAACAACAAATAGCCCGGGGTAAAAGGATGCAGCACCGGCAGATAAAGGTTTTTGCCTTGTTGCTGTAAATACTGCAGCAGCGGAGTGGTATCCAGTTCGCCGTCGTTACTGAGGTAAAGCGCAATATGCTGGGCTTGCTGCAAGCCGGAAAATTGCTGCGCTTGTTGCACCAAAGCTTCAGCTGCCTGGTTCTGAGCTTCAGCGCTTAATTGCTGGCGGGCTTTACGCACCTGCTGACGAATTTGTTTGCGCAGCGCCTGTTTGGCCGCGTCGGGCTGAAAGTCAGTAGATGAAGCAGGGGATAACGGGGGATTTGGTAGCAGCAACTTCAGCATACTCCGAAAGTGTTCTCCGAATTGCCGTGACCGGCGTAAGCCCTTGAACCAGAGGTTCAAGGCGGGAATCCAATCAGCACCGCAGGCTTCCCGGTACGGGCCGGGCTTGCACAATAGCGCTGGAGAAGAAACCCTGATGTAAAGAATTATCGGCTCAGGGACATCAGCCAGTCACAAACAACTCAGAGAACGTTGCCAGTATATCACCGGAATCCGGCGAAATAAGCCTTATTCGTCGCTCTTTTTCGCTTCCAGCAACTCATTGCACAAATTTAGCGCAATCATCAGTAACACATCTTCAGCGCCATGTACGCCCGGTTGGTAACGGGTGTTGCTGACACGGTTTTCCAGTTCAGTCAAAGCTGCCTGCAGTTTTTCTTCCTGGCCGGCCGGGCAGGAAATCTTCATATGGCGGCCTAACACAGCAATCGTCAGCTGTTTTGGTTTATTCGGATTTGCTGCTGGTTTTTGTGCTTTTGGATACATGTTGTCTGCTTTTCTGGTGACTACAGCGGCCACGGCCACTGCTTGGTTAATAGGTTCAGGGCGGTGCGCGCTTGGCGCTCAGAAAGCCCGGTGTTAGCATAGTGGCATTCACACTGCCTGATGATGCTGTTATGCCTAAACATCCTTTAATGAATTTCGACCTCTGGACCAGCGCTTTAGACCAAAATGCGCTGATGGCGTCGGCAGCCGAGCTGCACGGCCTGATCGCCGGCATGTTAAGTGCCGGTGTCCCGGCGGATGCGAATCAGATTCTACCAGTTTTACACGACTTCTTAAACGACGGGCAAGCGGTCAATGCAGCTTTAAAAAGCCAGATCAGCGAACTTATCAGCGAAACCGCGCGCCAGCTGGCCGACGAAGAGCTTGGTTTTAGCCCGCTGCTGCCCAGTGACGACGATGCGCTGCCAGAGCGGCTCGAAGCCTTAGTGGAATGGTCGCAGGCTTTTTTGGTTGGTTTTGCCATTCAGCAAACCGATTTGTCGATTGTGGCCGAAGAAGTGCGCGACGCCGTTGAACAGTTAACCGAAGTCACCCGTATTGATATCTACACGCCGGATGACAGCAGCGAAGCGGAAAACGAAGAGTCGTATTTCTTGGTGCTGGAGCATGTGCGGGTGATGGTGCTGACTTGCTTCGCTGAAGTCGGGCAGAAGTTTGCGGCGGCTGAAGTCGCCAGCCAAACCCTGCATTGAGTTTCCTGAGTTGCCTAAAGTGCTTGAGTTGCCGGTGGCGACTCAAGCAAAAAGACACAATCTGACATTGAGGCCCTGATGACGCCGCAACCACAAATCCCGTTGGTTCCTGTTTCTGTATATGCCAGCCGCCGCGCCGCGCTGCTGACAAGCCTTAAGCCCGGCTCTGTGCTGGTGCACTGCGCCGCACCAGAAGTTGTCCGTAGCCGCGACACTGATTATCCCTATCGTCAG
>CBFGPY010000167.1:0-6202 GCA_965650755.1 uncultured Chromatiaceae bacterium
GTTTGTTGTTCCTGTTCAAGCCCTTGACGGGTCTGAGCCACTGAACCTGCCAGCCGGTTCAGCATCGTCTGAATTTCTGCCGTTGCATTTGCGGTATTGGCCGACAATCGTCTGACTTCATCAGCGACCACAGCGAAACCACGGCCATGTTCACCTGCACGCGCGGCCTCAATTGCCGCGTTTAATGCCAGCAAGTTAGTTTGTTCTGCCACGCCACGGATAGTTTCCAGCACCTGCATAATGTCGGTCGAGGCTTTATCCAACGTCAGCATACTGCCTGCTGAATGCCGGACCTGTTCTGCCAACTGGCCAATCTGTTGATTAAGCGATTTGACGCTGTCTTCGCCGGAAACAGCCTGCTGATGGGTCAGGGCCGCGTCGTCATTGGCTAACGCGATTTGTTGCTGCAATTGCGCCAGTGCTGCCGATGCCTGAGCAGCCTCTACATCGAGCTGGGTCAACGCTGCTTTTTGCTGATACACCGCAGTTTTACTGCGCATACTGATTTGCAGATTCTGTGCGGCCAGCTCTTTGCTATGCTGGCCGGCCTGCTGCACTCCCCGCAATAGTGCCGATAACCGGCTAAATAGCTGCTGCAATGCTGCAGCGGTTTGACTCAGTTCGGTATCACGTTGCGGCACAAATTGCTGTCTGAGGTCTTGCTGTTCGGCTGCCTGCATCAGCTGCCCAGATAACTGCTCCAGTGGTTTGGCAATACCAACACCGAGCCGGCGAGTCAGCCAGAATAGCAGAATCCCCAGGACAATCGCAGTGAAGGCGCTGCTAAGCCACAGTTGTTGCTGCAGGCCTCTGAGTGACTGATAAAGCTCAGCAGTTTGCTGCTGCGTGACCAGCAGCACTGGCTGACCACCAAGCGATACTGCTTCGGTGCGCTGTAAATAGTCCTCGCCATCAGCGCCGACAATCTGCCGGTTTTGTTGCTTGCCCTGTAGCAACTGGCTGATTTCCGCGGCTGCCAGAGTTGGTTGGCTCGCGTTTCGCAGTGTGGTCAACAGCTGGCCACTGCTATCGAGTAAAAAACTATCGCCGGAATCACCCAAACCAATCTCACGCCAGTTTTGCTGATCAGACATCAAAGCGCTGACAGTGCTCAGTGGTAATTGCAACACCAGCACGCCGTTTAGTTTCTGATCCTGCGGGTTTAACACCGGGGCGGCCATAAACAGCGTGAGCTCGTCAAACTTAGCGCTAAAAGGTGCAGCTGCCGATACTTGCCAGCCGAGCGCTGGTTGCTTAATCACTTGCGAAACCAAAGTCGCCAGTGCTGTATTGGCAAAGGCACCATTTTGCAGTGACGTTGCAAACGCGGGCCCTTTATTGACGGAATACAACACTGCTTTCGACTGTGCATCCACCAGGTACAGGTCGTCATAGTGCAGGCGGGTCACCAGCTCCCGGAAGCTCTGATGAAATCTTTTATGCTGCTGGCCGTAAACAGAGCCGTCAGCGCGGTCGGTCATTTTGGCAAGTTCCGCCGGCTTGTTTGGATTGGTCACCAGATAATAACGCTGTAACAGTAAAGTTTCTAACGAGGCTTTTTCCAGCCATGCAGACACTGCAGGCTTAGCACCAAAACCGGTGGCCAGAGGCAGGTAGCGCTGCTGATACCATTGCCCCACCTCGGCTCGCAAGGCATCAACACCGGGATTTTCCACTTCGTAACGATACGACTGATAAGGATTTTTCAGCGCCTGTACGGCTTCCTGTGTCATGCGGTTGGATGCCAGACTTTGTAACAGGTCACGCTGTTGGTCCATATATTGGGTCAGTGCCTGACGCCGGCCGGTCGCAACAGCCAGGAAACGTTGCTCAATACTGTCACTGAGCGCGGTCTCTGCTTTTTTTCCGGCAATAGAACTGCTAATCGCAACAGCCAGTACCATGGCACCAATTGTTGTACCACCCATTACCCACATCAGTCTTTGTGCAATTTTCATTTGCGTTGTTCCACCATCAAATCAGCCCGTCGGCGGGGATCGCGCAGAGCTTAGGTGGAATAGATGACAGATTTGTGACACCAAAGACGTTTAGATGGCTAATTTGTTTTAATTGTTGGTTTACCAACCAATATCAGCGTTATAACTTTTATGTATATATCTAGCACTTATGGCTATAGAATAATTTTGATATAGTTTTGCCAGTTATGTACTGCGATATGCATTCAGGCGGGACCAAAATGTCATCGTTACAATTTCTCAGTTATTTCGACAAAGATTCTAATACTTTTAGTTACTTAGTTTGGGACCAAAGCAGTAAAGCTGCCGTAGTCATTGACGCTGTACTGAACTTTGATGCAGCTTCCGGACGCACCGGTACCACAGGTGTTGAAAGAATTGCGCAGGACATTCAAAGGCAACAACTGCGGCTGCACTACATTCTGGAAACCCATGTTCACGCCGACCACTTAAGTGGCGCTGCAGCGCTGAAAAAGATCAGCGGCAGCCCTGTGCCTGTGGGGATAGGTGACCAGATTTGTCGCGTACAGCAAGTATTTGGCGCGCTGTTTGCGCTGCCAACACAGGCTGACGGCAAGCCATTTGACCTGTTATTGGCCGATGGCGCTACTTTGGCATTGGGTACCACGACCATCCGGGTGTTGCATACACCAGGTCACACACCGGCTTGTGTGTCTTATCTCATCGGCGATTTGTTGTTTGTTGGTGACACTTTGTTTATGCCGGATTATGGTACCGCGCGATGTGATTTCCCCGGCGGCGACGCCGCAACATTGTATCGTTCTATCCAAAAGCTTTTTACGCTGCCGGATAATACCCGCATGCTGATGTGTCACGATTACGGCGCACCGGGCCGGCCTGATGTCGCCAATGAAACTTCAGTCGGTGCGCAAAAATCTCAGAATATCCATGTCGGACAAGGCCGTACTGAGGCAGAATTTGTCACACTGCGCACCAGCCGCGATGCCACTCTCAGCATGCCGAAACTGCTGCTGCCCTCGGTGCAGGTGAATATGCAGGCCGGTGAATTACCCGAAGCCTCAGCGAACGGTATCCGTTATCTGAAACTGCCACTGAATCAGTTTTAAGCCAGATGCAAAGCTATCGCCGCCTGCTGGTTGCCACCGATATCTTTGGTGCAACACCAGCCCTGCAACAAGTGCTGACACAACTGCCGGCAATGTTGAGCGGGCAGTTGCAGCTCACACTATGTCAGCCAGACAGCTGCCGCAAAACCCTGGCAGTGTTTACGGATGACCAGCTGGCTTATCAGGCATTTTTACTGCACGGTGGCCTCGAGCGGTATCAGCAGCAGGTGCACCAGGCGTTGTCCGCGCTGCAACCGGATCTGGTACTTGGGTTTAGTGCCGGCGCTGCTGCACTCTGGTGTTCGTTAAGTAGCGCTGACTGTGCCGGCACCATCGGCCAGGCGCTACTTTGCTACGGCGGCCAAATCCGGCAACATCCTGAATTAACGCCGCATTGGCCGGTGACTTGTCTGTGGACTGATGAAAGTCATTTTGATGTAGTGGCACTGCAGCAACAGCTCAGTCAATCCGGCAATGTTCGACAACAGTATTGGCCGCAACGGCATGGATTTATCAATCCGCATTCCAGCGGATTTGATCACTCAGCAGCTGCTGAATTCTGGTTAGCTTGCCAGCGCTGGATGCAAAGCGGGGATTTTTAATGTAAAAAAACAGCGGGCCCGAAGGCCCGCTGCGTTTTCTACATCTTCACTTCAATTGACACACTCTTGAGGTGAATTCTTAAAGACCAACAGGCAAACTGCCCCCCGGCAGCTCAAACCTGTGGTCGGGATGCTCTGAGTTTTCAACCTCAGTGAGCATTCGTAGGCGCCCGTCAGCCGGCATGTGACCGGCCGGGGTTCGCATTCGCAAGCGCGTTATCTGGCGCGTTATCTGGCGTTGGTACTTTCAAAGATCTTGTCGGCAGAAGCCGCAACAAAACCAGTGTAGAGCGAGCCGTCTGCGGTTGGGTAACGCAGCGCGAATTCATAGAAGCAGCTTGGTACCGATAACACACCGTCAGTGAAAGCAACTTCAGCTTCATCAGCCAGCGTTGAGGATTGCTCCAGCAACACGTCGGCTGAACCTTTGATTTCGCCGCCTGAGGTATTCAGTGGGAAACCCGCATCTTTTAACGCCTGATTGACACTTTCAAGCGTGGTAAAATTCTGCAGCGCATTGACTGACACTGTGAAGTGGTTGGCGCGGAAACCCCAGACTGCCATCCAGGCGGCATATTCGCTTTCTTCCAGCAGCAAGCGATAAGTCGCCTGGTCAATGTTCCAGTGCCGGCCTGAATAGATAAAATTCTCTGCAGTCACGGCTTCTACCGGAATTTGCTCGACTAACTTTTGCACCGCTTGCTGCAGCATTGGCGAACATTTTTCTACCAGCAGTTCAGAAATAAACACTTTTGGTGCTGTAGGGTCCGGATGCTCAAAATGTTTGGCATAGAGCTTTTTCGCTTCAAAATGGTATTCGCCAGCTTCTTTGTAACCCACAGCAATAAAGTGTGCGGCCAGTTTGTCGAGGCCAACTTTATCCAGATTAAATGTACGCAGCGCGATATGGTCGTTGATCACATCATCCTGCTGACCTGAGCCGAGCAGGGCGTGGATCTTCTCTGCAGAAGGGGTCAGTTGTACGTAGTCTTGCCACAGAGCGGCGAATAAATCTTTAAAATTGCTATGCATGGGTTTGCCTGTTATTTACTGCTAAGGCCGCATATTTTAAAGCGCTGCGGCCGGAACTACTTTGATCGTGCTAAAACTTTTTAACTTTATGCATCCGGGCTCAGAGACTGAGGCCCGGGCTTAATGTCGCTGGCAGACTGACTGTGTCAGCTTCGACCGACGCCACCGGGTACGCGCAATAATCCGCCGCGTAATAAGCACTGGCGCGGTGATTGCCGCTGGCGCCAATTCCGCCAAAAGGCGCGCTACTCGAAGCACCGGTAATAGGTTTGTTCCAGTTGACGATACCGGCACGAATACGGCTAAAGAACAACTGATAATCGGCGGCACTGTCCGCCAGCAAACCGGCAGATAATCCAAAGCTGGTGTTATTGGCTTCGTCAATCGCAGTATGAAAATCACTGTAACGGTACACTTTTAACAGCGGGCCAAAATGTTCTTCATCCGGTAACGCAGCAGCGTGCGTCACGTCGATAATGCCTGGCGTGACAAAACCCAGGGCCGGGTCGAGCTGCGTCAGGCGCACTAAAGACACACCGCCGAGCGCTTCAATGTCAGCCTGTGCTTTGACCATGCCAGCAGCGGCTTTGCTGCTAATCATCGACGCATAAAACGGCTGCACTTCGGCAAAAGGCGCACCAACGGCTAACTGTTTGGTTGCAGCCACTAATGCCGCCAAAATGGCATCCCCATTGGCGGATTGTTCGATAAACAACCGCCGGGCACAGGTGCAACGCTGACCGCTGGTGATAAAAGCCGACTGAATAATGTCATGCACTGCAGCTTTGATATCAGCCACGTCTTTGACGATCAGCGGATTATTGCCGCCCATTTCCAGCGCCAGAATTTTGCCGGGATGACCGGCAAATTGTTTGTGCAACAAATGCCCGGTGTTCGAACTGCCGGTGAAAAATAAGCCGTCAATGCCCGCTAAATTGGCAATGGCCTTACCGGTCGCCACTTCACCTTGCAGTAAATTCAGTACACCGGCCGGTAAACCGGCGGCCTGCCACAGTTCCAGCGTATGCTGTGCAACCAAAGGCGTGAGTTCTGATGGCTTAAACAGCACTGTGTTACCGGCGATCAGCGCCGGCACTATATGTCCATTCGGTAAATGCCCCGGAAAGTTGTATGGGCCAAACACGGCCACTACACCATGCGGTTTATGCCGGATAAAAGCACGGGCGCCTGGCATCGGATTTTCTACAGTGCCGGTGCGTTCCTGCTGGGCTTTGACTGAAATAGCGATTTTACCAATCATCGCCGCCACTTCAGTGCGGCTTTCCCACAAAGACTTTCCGGTATCAAGCGCAATAGTGCGCGCTAAGGCTTCAGTGTTGGCTTTGAGCTGTTCGGCAAAAGCTTCGGCAATGGCAATACGCTCAGAAAGCGGTCGGGCAGACCAGCTGTAGAACGCACGGCGGGCCGCCTGATAGGCCTGCTGTACTTGCTGCTCATCTGCCGCCTGACCTTGCCAAATCACCTGGTTAGTCGCCGGGTCAAC
>CBFGPY010000168.1:0-6192 GCA_965650755.1 uncultured Chromatiaceae bacterium
TTGCTGGTTTGACTGCCACGCCGAGCCGGCAACGCAGGCACAGCTGGCACTGGTGCATCAGCCGGATTATATCAATGCTTTATGCGCCGGCGAGCTTGACGATAAAGCGATGCGCCGCATCGGATTTCCCTGGTCAGAATTTTTAATCCAGCGCAGCCTGCAATCGGTTGGCGGCACTATCCGTACTATGCAACTGGCTCTTCAGCGCGGTATAGCCCTGCATTTAAGCGGGGGTTATCACCATGCCTTTGCCGGCGAAGGTGCCGGGTTTTGTCTGTTTAATGATCTGGCAGTTACCGCAGCAGTGGCCTTACAGCAAGGGGTCGACAAAGTGTTGATCTTTGACTGTGACGTGCATCAGGGTGATGGCACCGCGCTGTTATTCGGCGGTGAGCCGCGCGTCGTCACAGCGTCGTTGCATGGCGAAAAGAATTTCCCGGCACGCAAACAACATTCCGACTGGGACATTGGCCTGCCAACGCAGTGCGAGGACGCAGCCTACCTCGAAGCAGTACACAGCAGTTTTGACTACCTGTTGCGACTGCATCAACCTGACTTCGTGCTGTACGACGCTGGCGTCGATATCCACAAAGACGACGATTTAGGTTTGTTACATATCAGCACGCAGGGGGTTTATCAGCGTGACCACTTTGTGCTCAAGCGCTGCCGCGAGCTGAATATTCCGGTCGCGGCGGTGATTGGTGGCGGTTATCAGCGGGATATCAACAAACTAGCTGCTGTGCACAGCCAGTTGTTTCAGGCCGCCTGCGCTGTGTATCAACCTGCGCAGGCTCTGAACTGGCCTGGTTAGTTATTATCGCCGGAGAAGTAAAAACCGAGCTGCCGGCGCACTGGCGCCGGTAACACCGGCAAACTGGCTTTTGGCACCAGGAAAGTCGCCATATGAAACAAATCAGTGAAAATGCGGTTTTTTTCTGTGGTACGTTTTAAATAATCATGACCGCTGGAACCACCGGTACCAATTTTTGTTCCCAACATGCGCTGTACCATCATCGCGTGTTTGTAACGCCAAATCGTCAGATTCTCATCAATTTCAGTCAGGCAGGTCAGCACCTGAAATGGCAGGTTAAACACCGGCTCTTCCTGATACAGGCTGATAAACAAAGCACCGAGCATGGCACGCTGGCTTAAGCGGAAACTGCCCTGTTGCTGTAACTCGGCATACTTCTCGCCATCCAGCAAGGCACTGAACTTGGCTCGGGTGCGTTCGATTTCATCCAGCTGTAGTTGGCGCTCAGCTGCCGCCAGCGCTTCAATCGATAACACTGTCTGCTGATCTTCATCCAGCATCTGGGCGGTGACCTGTTGATACATCTGCCAGAAACTAAAATCACCAAACTCTAAAAATGGCATCCGCTCCAACCAGGCCTGCACCCGTTCAAACAACGACGGCAGATTTTCGAAACTCTGCAGAAACTCGCGGTCTTTGTCATTGAGGCGGTTGTAAAAGGAATTCTTGTCAAAGTCGATACGGAACTCACTTTTAAGGCCTAAGCCAATTTCCAGCATTTTAAACTGCACCGACTGAAAACCTGACGCCGGTACCAGATAATCACGAAACGACATAAAGTCTTGCGGCGTCATCGTTTCCATCACGCCGATTTGCTGATTCAGCAACTGCTGGATAGTGATCACCCGCTTGAGTTTATGCACCACACCGGTCAGCTGCTGGTCATGCACCACAGGTTCGGCAAACACTGTCAGCACTGCTTTTAATTCATGCAGGATTTGTTTGAACCAGAGTTCATACACCTGATGCACCACGATAAATAAGGTTTCGTCGTGCGCTTCGTTGCCGTAACGCGCACTTTCCGGCGCCTGTGCAGCCAGGATTTTGTCCAGTTGCAGGTAATCGCCGTAATAGCAGGGAGTGGTATTTTTTTGCATTTTTATGATTCCGGCCTGAGGCCCTGAGGAAGACGGGATAGTCTAACGTGCACATCAGCGGCTGTCAGTAGACAGTGCCGTTGCCAGGTTGCTGGTCAGTCCGGTGGCGTTTTTGCTCGTGAGTGGTTATGCTGGGTTCGTAGCGGTTGCCTGCAGGCAAATTTACTCAACACACGGGAGTAGTTGATGAAATTACACGACGATATCCATAATTATTATGAAAAACTGATGCTGGATCATTTAACGGAGCTCGGCCTCGACGACGAGCACGACAGTGAATATCTGGCTGACTTATGCTGCATCGTACTGAATCAGCTGCCTTGCAAATACATCCGTTACGAAGTGGATATGGCATTTTACCTGCCGCAAACTGAACGCTTTGAAATGGTCACCCGGGTAAAAGACGCGGTCGCAAAAGCCCGTGCTTTCCTGGACAGCCCGGATAATAAAAAAGCGGAACCAGTTGCCCCTGCCGAAGCATGAGTGCATCAATTCCACTGGTAAACCCACCATTAGAACAGGCGCCGCCAGCAGTCAAACTGGCGGTTGACTTGATCCTGTTACTGGAACAACATCAGATAGACCCTGCCATAGTGCTGGCGGCGTTACCTATAGTGACGCAGGATTTTCAGCGCAAACTGCAAACGCAGCAACAAGCCCAGCAATAAGCCGGCACAAAGTCTGTAAGAAACGGATTCTGCAGCAAATAGATTTCACGAGGAATTTGGGTGGTAGCCTTACCAGCCACATCCCGGCACATAGATCATTCGCTGCGGCTGCTTCCTTCCGGACCTGACCGGGTTCACGAACTACTATTGCGGGAGGACCAATAAGGCCACCATAGTGTTGCTGACGGGCGTCAACAATGAGTGCGGCGGCATTATGCGCAAAAGCGTACGGCCCTGCAACCGAAAATCTGCCGGCAGGGCTAAAAAGCCACGCCAACGAGCAAAAGTTGCGCAAACTCACATTGCACAGTCTGCTGTATTGTCAGAAATTTTCCGGGATCCGCGGCTGCATCTGTTCGAAAAAGGCACGCATCAGCGGATAATCCTCGTCGAAACTGTCACCCGGCTGCAGCAGCGGCCCGAATACAATAGATTTGCTGGCAAAATCGAGCCCAATCAGCTGAATGGGCACTCCAGACTGCTTGGCTATCTGCCAGAAGCCGGATTTCCACTGTGTAACCTTTTTGCGTGTTCCTTCCGGCGCTATGCCCAGCAACAGCTTGGGTTCACGGGCAAAAGTTGCCACCAGCTGCGGCACTATGCCGTGACGTTGGCTGCGCTCAACCGGAATGCCACCAAAGCGCAGCAGGAAATTGCGGATCGGCCAGACAAAAATGCTGTGTTTACCCAAAAAAGAAATCTTTAAGCCCAAAGCCAGACTGGCAGCAAAAGCCACAATAAAATCCCAGTTCGACGTATGCGGTGCCACCGCCGCGACCAGTTTGGGTACATCTGGCAATGCACCGCGCACCTGCCAGCCAAGCCGCTGCAACACCCAACAGCCCAGCCGCTGTGCACGCGCACTGTGATGGCGCGGCAGTGCAGGTGGTAATTCAGGCATGATGATACTCACCGCTTCAGTACTGCCTGATACTGCACCAGCAGCAGTTTCAGCCGTTGCTGATTGGCCTGACCTAACCGGATCATTTGTTTTTGTGCCAGCCCCAACTGCTCAATCTCTGCATCGGCAAAAGCGTAATGCACTGAAGGCAACGTTAAATCCGGCTCGTCACTAATCTCAGGGGCACTTAACAACACTTTGATCGCCTGCTGTAGCCGGTCGTCAAACTGCTGATCCGGGTAACCGAGCTCCAGATAAGCCGCCTGCAGCAGCGGATAAAACTGTTTGTATAAAGCCGCGACCTGCTCTGGTGGTACACTCTCCAGCAAGTTCAGATATGGCTGATAGCGCTGATAGTTGGCTTTATCCAGCTGATAACCCTGCCCTTTGGATTTGGCGGCAAAATCTTTACTGAGCCCTTTGAATAATGCCTGCTCAGCAATCAGCCGGCCCTGCGCGATGTTATCCACCTGCACGACAAAACGGCGGATCATCTCTTCATTTAAAAATAGCGACGACAAGCCTGGCTGCCATTTCAGAGCAAAAAATGCCGTGCGTACCACTTCATCCGACTGATCCAATGGTGGCAGCGCTGCGGCGGCGGCAACTTCGGTTTCAGCGCCGACATCGACTCCGGCATCATCAGCGGCTTCGGCCAGCTTGTCATCCCCTGCTGGGGGCGGTGTTAACTTGTCTGCAGGCTCAGCGGCTTTTGTTTCGACCACAGCCGGAGCTGTGGTGACCGGGGCTACCGCCACTGGCGCCGGAGGCGCTGGTTTTAATAAATACCAGGCCGCCGCGGCAATCATCACCAGTACGACGACGGGCGCAATCCAGCTGGTGGAGCTGGGGGAATCTTGTTTAGACGAGGATTGTTGGGACATATGCAGACGACTCCTTGTTAGTCGGATCTTTTTTACTTTACCGCAGACTTAACGGTTTTAGTGCGCTGACGTATTGAAAAGTTTCAATTTTTTCAGTGGATGCCCTACAACTGCCAGTTGCGGGCATTGCAAGATACCAACCAATCGTTAATAGTTAGGCAATTCAGACGTATGTTGTTATCTCTATGACAGATAAAACAAAATCCGCCAAAACAGCGATTTTATTAACTGGCGGTGGCGCCCGTGCCGCCTATCAGGTCGGTGTATTAAAAGCAATTGCTCAGCAATATCCCCGCAACAGCCGGATCCCGTTTCAGATTGTCTGCGGCACTTCAGCCGGCGCGATTAACGGCACCGCAATTGCCTGTTATGCCAGTTGTTTCCAGCTTGGGGTGAAAAAACTGGAATGGGTGTGGAAAAACTTTCATACCGGGCAAGTCTATTACTCCGATTATGTCCGCGCCACCTGGCACCTGGTACGGGGGTTTCTCAGCGCTTTTCAGGCCGATTATGCCAATCACAAACCAGTGTCGATGCTTGACAGCAAGCCGCTGAAACATCTGCTGAATGAAATGCTCGATTTAAAACGGCTCGACCGCAATATTATGGGCGGCTACCTCGATAGCGTGTCGGTCACTGCCAGTTGCTACAACAGCGGCGATTCCATCACTTTTTTCCAGAGCCGGGAGGCACATGAATGGCAACGCTCGCGCCGCTGCGGTCAAAGGACTTTGCTGGGTATTCACCACTTAATGGCGTCTGCGGCAATTCCGCTGGTAATGCCGTCGGTGCGGATCAACCAGCAGTATTTTGGCGATGGTTCGGTCAATCAGCTGGCACCACTCAGCGCGCCAATCCATTTGGGCGCTGACCGAATTCTGATTGTCGGGCTGGAACAACCACGGCGAAGGGAACATTTGCAGCAGATGCCGCATCACCCGAACCTGTCGACTATCGCAGGCCATTTACTCGACAGCATCTTTTCTGACACGCTCAATGCCGATCTGGAGCGGATGCAACGCGTTAATAAAACCTTAGAGACCTTGCAGCAGCACCAGATTAAGTCTGAGCTGAAGCCGGTACACAGTTACCTGATTAATCCATCAACTAATTTTAACGCGCTGGCCAGTGAACATTTCCTGGCGCTGCCGATGGCAATCCGTTCACTGCTTCGCACTATTGGTATAAAACAACATTCCGATTCGAGTTTGGCCAGTTATTTGTTATTTGAAAAAAGCTTCACTAAACGTCTGATTGAATTGGGTTATCAGGATGCGATGGCGCAGATGGATGCACTGATGGCGTTTCTGAGCGCCAAAGAATAGTCAGAAGCGGCAGCAAGCTGCCGCGACAACAGGCCCCCACACTGCTGCGTAAGTACATTATCTATTTCATTACAACCACTTACTATCAATGGCACAAAACATGCTTTGCTGAAATATCATTCGCTTCAGGGAGTCGCTGATGGAACTTTTCAGCTTTTCCGATATGTCATTACAGCATGTGCCCAGCTACGCCGGCATCACCAGTACACCGCTCTGGTCCGGCGCCACCAGCAAACTGGGCGCGGCTTTGCCGGAACAATTGCAGACTACGCTCGAGCTCGCTCAGCAGCTGCAAATGTTTTCGATGGCAGTTGGCAAAATATTGCCGGTGACGGCACTGACGCTACTGACGGCTGTCGGTGAATACAAGGCCGCCGGCTCCTACTCCGGCGAGCATGAATACCGCAGTATGTTAGTGCTCAATGAACAATGCCTGGCTGAGCTGGTTTATCAGAGCGAGCATCCGGTGACACCGATGCAACAGCGCAAGCTGTTGGAACTGGAAC
>CBFGPY010000169.1:0-6171 GCA_965650755.1 uncultured Chromatiaceae bacterium
GTCCATTTGGCCGGTGCGGTTTTATTGGCGATGGCGGCGTTTTCAGCCGGCAGACCAAAAGCATCCCAGCCCATTGGCTGCATCACGTTTTTGCCTTGCATGCGCTGGAAGCGGCTGATCACGTCCCCAATGGTGTAGTTGCGCACGTGGCCCATATGCAGCCGGCCACTTGGATAAGGAAACATCGACAGACAATAATATTTTTCTTTGCCCGGCTGTTCAGTCACTTTAAAGGCTTTGGAGTCAGCCCAGTGCTGTTGTAAGGCGGTTTCAATCAGGCGCGGCTCATAAGCGGCTGCTTGTGCTGAAGGGGCCTGAGTGTTTTGTTCTGGTGCTTGCATGCGAAGGATCTCAACAGATAAATATCACGAGGGATATTGGCAAAAAAATAAAAGCAATTTGCCGTTAGGATAACGCATTCAGGCCTGTGGCAACAACTGCCACGAAGGCCTGAAACAGGATGTGCACTGTGCTTTTGCCAATCAAATTGGATTATTTGGCTACCGGCAATGCACTGAGTACTTTTTCAACCAACTGATTCAGTTCAGTGCCGTTGCTAATCCAGCGCGTGACTATTAATAAGTCATGTTCTTTATCCAGATAAATCACATTGCGGCCAGCCCCTTCAAAGGTGATGGCAGAAGCGGGCGCTGCGGGCAGGGCTTTTTGGTCAGTATTTAAAAACCAGTTGGCAAAGCCGTATTGCGGATTCGCCGGACCACCGCTGCGTGCCTGCTGAATAAATTCCGCGCTTACCAGCTGCTGACCATTCCAGTTGCCATCGCGTAAAAACAGATAGCCAAAACGAGCCAGGTCCCAGGCATTGATGAACATGCCGCCGCCCCAGTGGCCGCCACCGGACACCGACTGAATTTTCTGACCATCGAGTTCAATCCAGCTGTTGTCATAACCATGCCAGCGCCAGGTCGACGATGCGCCAATCGGCCGCATGATGTGTTCATTCAGCACTTGCGGCAGTGGTTTGCGCCAGACATATAAAGTGGACAGTGCCAGCAGGTTCATCCGCACGTCATTGTATTTGTAATAAGTGCCGGGGGTACGCAGTGGTCGTTGTGGCCAGTCGGCCGGAGTTTTGCCTTCGGGCCGGTCGGCCCAGTCCGGTTTGCCCCACAAAGTGCCTTGCCAGTCGCTGCTTTGACGCAGTAAATGTTCCCAGCGGATTTGGCTGTTATGCGTGCCTTGATATAAATCGCTACCTTGAGGCATGTAAGGTGCAACTTTATCGTTAAGGTTTTGGATCAGGCCGTGCTGCCAGGCAAGGCCGGTCACAGTGGTTAAAAAAGTTTTGCTGATGCTGTGGGTCATATCGACTTTGTCGACATCGCCCCAGCGCGCGATGACTTTGCCCTGATACACAATCAGGCCATTGGCGCTGGCCCTTACACTCATTGGGCCGATGATTTGGTCATAAGGCTCTTTCGCGCCAAAAGTTGTGGCCTGCACAATCGCCTGATCTTTGGGCGCTTTATTCTCGCTGGCAGCGGCATAATCCACCGCCTGCCGTAATAAAGTCGCATTCACCTGCAGGCTTTGTGGTTTAGCTTCAGCCCATTGGCCGGCAGGCGGAAAATATGGTGTGGCAGCTAACGGCAAGCTTGCACTAAGCAGTAACAAGATGATTGGACTAAAGCTGTGTTTCAGCGGGTTTTTCAGGTGATGCTGCATGTGCCAGGCTCCTGCAAAAAATCAGCAGCATGTCGGTGTTGACCGGAGCGGGCAACCCGGCTGCGACCAATGCTGGAATTTGACAGGCGAAAAAAAGGAGAGGCAAGCCTCTCCTTTGATTCAGGACTGAATTATATCAGGGTTTAGAACTTGTAGTTCACGCCCAGTGTCAGACGACGGCCCAGGATGTCATAGTGTTCACCCGAGTTATAAGTATTCGGGTTACGCACTGGCTGACGGTCGGCCAGGTTCAGCACGCCGGCGCGCACTTGTAACTCTGGCGTCAGGTTATATTTACCGGTTAAATCCCAGGCAATATAAGAGCCGATGTCGTTGAAGTTATTCACTTCAGGTGTCCAGGAGTTGCGATCCCAGACTGAGCTGTGAATATAAGTAGCGCCTAACACCACAGCCAGATCTTCATAGCTGTAGTTGGCGTTGAAACGGCCTTTCCAGCGGAAAGTGTCATAAGTGCCTGCATACTTGCGATCATCACCGGTACGACCTGTGGTGTTTTGATCCCATTTCTCGGTATAAGTGGCGATTAAACGCAGGTCTAACGCACCATAACCGTTCAGGTCAAACTTATAGTTGGTCTCAATATCGTAACCAGACAGTTCAGCAGAGGCCGAGTTCACCGGTTTCACGAAGTAGTTGGTGATATCACGGGTCACAGCATCACGGGTGAACAGTGAACAGTACGGGTTATCCAGGCTATCCAGCTGATAACAGAAGTTGACCACGTTTTGCGCGGTGTGGCTTTCGATCATGTCAGCAATTTTGAATGACCAGTAGTCCACGGTCAGGCTGAAACCATCCAGGTACGCTGGCGTATAAATAAAACCAGCTGTGATGTCGTAAGCCCGTTCACTGTTCAGATCAGTGTTACCGATGATGAAACCTGGTTTAGTGCCGCCATTAACCCAGGCCGGAGTAGGTGACCAGCCTTGTGGCATACCATCGGCGCGGCAGTTTTTCTCGACGTTGGCTTTATATACACCAGCGCTGTCAATACGCAGTTGCTGACATGGATCTGTCAATGAGCTGAACGTCTGGCCTGGTGGGTTGTACAATTCACCGATGTTTGGTGCACGCACTGACTTCGAGCGGTTCAAACGCAGTTTCAGGTCGTCATTGATGGTGTAGTTCAGACTGATTTTCCAGGCATTTTCACTACCGGTCGTACTGTAGTCCATAGCGCGGAATGCGGTTTCCAGCGTCAGGTCTTTGACATAAGCCAGGTCAGCCAATAACGGAATAGAGAATTCGGCAGAAGCTTCGCGCACTGAGAATTCACCGGATAATGGTGACGACTGGTTGTTAAACAAAGCGCCTGAACGCATGGCCGGATCGGGCAGCGATGAAGAACGCTCTTTGCGGTATTCAGCACTAAAAGCAGAGCTGACAATACCGGCTGGCAGTTCATAAATATCACCGGTAACCGTGAAACCAGCAACATCCTGATCCAGCGTAGCATCACGCATCGCATCAGTGCGGACCCAATCCAGTGCCGCTTGCGAGGCCATCCCTGAACCGTAAATATTCAGTGGCACACAACCTTGCGCACGCATAGCTTCATCTTTACAAACGATATTACCTTTGGCATCACGGGTGGCCTGGATCGCCGCATAGAAACGGTCTTCCAGCATTTCACCAAACCATTTGGAGTTGGCATCAACATGGCCTTTCTGGGCGTAAGCTTCATAGCCCCAGGTGTCTGTTAACAGACCTTCCAGACCAATAGCAGCGCGCGCCAGCGTCCGGTTCTGGTCGTATTTACGGTTGCCGAAAATATCGGCCAGGTAAGTGTTCTGAATCGATGACGTGACTTTATTGTCAGCAAAGAACTTGCGGGCGCTGTCGGTCAGCATCGGGTTCAGCGGGTCAATGCCATTGGCGCCGCTTAACACAAAAAATGCAGGAGAGCTTTCACCGAAGGCTTTGGTGTTGGAATAAGTGGACTCGAAAGTGAACCGGTGATCATCATTAATTTGATAACCGTAGTTCATATTCAGGTTGATACGTTCCAGCGGGGTACGCAGATAGGTATGGTCCAGCGTGTTATAACCATCACCTGGTGCGCCATCGGCTGACAAATAACGGCTGTTATTGGCGCTGCCCGCCACAAATGGATAAGCGGTGCCGCCATTCATATCAAAAGGACGCACTGAGCCGTCATTGGCGAATACGTAGTTTTTACCACCGACCGCAAAGGTACCCGTTTTGCCGTAGTTGATCAAAATTGGGTTACCGGTTTTTTCCCACAGGATACGTCCCGGGATGCCGTCAGTACCGGTTTTATTGGCCGGGTTGTCGATCATGATCAGGCCGTCGCGGACGAAATCACGCTGGCTGCCGCGGATCTGCGACTGTTCTGAGTAGGTCAGGTTAGCAATAAAATCAGATTTGCCTTCGCTGTTACCAAAGGTCAGGCTGTAGAAATCTTCTTCGCCGCCATCTTGTTGTGGCCGGCTGGTCGCGGCGTCGACTTCAAAACCGTTAAAAGATTTTTTCGTAATGATATTCACCACGCCGGCGACGGCGTCTGAACCATACACTGCAGATGCACCACCAGTTGAGACTTCGATCCGCTCAACCATGGCTGTTGGGATATTGTTCAGGTCAACCGCGCTGTTACCCGGATTCGAGCCAACAAAACGACGGCCGTTCACCAGCACCAGGGTGCGGTTGGTGCCTAAACCACGCAGCGCCGTGTTATTCAGGCCTGAAGCGAAAATAGTGTTATTGGTGGTTTCCGGTGACAGACCTGTTACCGCATTTGGCATATCGTTCAGCAGCTCACCCACGTTGGTGACACCAGCGTCAACGATCGAGTCGCCGGTGATAACAGTGACTGGCGTTGGCGATAATTCACCAATACGTTTGATTTTAGAACCGGTAACTTCAATCCGTTCGACTTTGTCGTCGGCCTTGGCTTCCTGAGCCTGTGCCTGGCTGACCAGACCCAGACTTAAAGCGATTTGTACTGCAATCGCCAGTTTATTATTTTTGTACATCCTGGATATCCTCTTAGTGACTTGTTTGCTGCAACATCCTTCACGTCATGATCGCAGGGAGAAAGGTTGTCTTCATAAAATGGGTACGGATGCTGCAGCGCGCACAAACTAATTAGTCAGGATTTCAGGCACAACAAAATTGCGATGACTTCACAGAAAAACCACATTGATTGGTCAAATCGGTACAAATAATATACAAAACGCTATCCTTCCATTTGTCTTACGGTGGCACTGAGGTAACTGCAGGGCGGGTGATAACCGCAGCGCTATACTGACGCAAAGAGTTCTGCATCTGTGAGGTGGTTATGTCTGAGTTATTGCAAAAATACCGGCAGTGGTTACAGCAGCTGGAATTGACGCTGCAGAGCCAGCTAGAACCTGGGCTAAGGCCCGTCGTTGAAGTGGCGGACACGCTGACGGCCTATCTAAAAGCTGGCCGCGACCTGACCGCATACGAGTCGCAGCTCTTTATCGAAACCTTCTTTCGCCAGCAACAACAATCGCAGCCGCCGTCAATCTGGCCTGAGACTTTATGGCAGGCACTGGCGCAGGTCACTGACAAAACTCAGGTCGAATGGCAGGAGCTGGAGCAGGACCTGTCGCATCAGGGCCTGTATTTGCAGGGCGAGACGGTAGGGATGGGGCTTTATGTCTGTCGTGTCTGTGGCGAAAGTCTGCATTACAATCACCCGGCTGAACTGTTGTCATGCCCGGCCTGCGGCGGCGGCCATTTTTTGCGCCGTGGCCTGCCGGTATAAAGACAGTTCTGTAGCCTGTGCCGCTCAGGTCAGCCTGCAGCAGCGGCACTTTGTTCAGATAAATTTTTCGGCAGGCTACTGATTTTGTTAGTATGCCTGCATCCGTAGTGAAGGAATTTCTGGCATGACGCAAAATGCAGTAAACAAAGCTGCCGAGGCAAAACTTCAGGCACTGGCCTTACAGGCGACACAGCTGTCGCCGCAGCTGGATGAAGCACAAATCAAAGATGCGCTGGATGTGGCCGGCTACAGCAGTACTTTTATCGGTCAGGACCGCGCCAAAGCAGCGCTGAGTTTTGCCATCGGCATGGATATGCCGGGCTATAACCTCTATGTGATGGGGGAGCCTGCACTGGGGCGTTTCACCTTAGTACAGGACATTTTGCAGCAGGCGGCCAGCGAAAAAGAAACGCCGGACGACTGGTGTTATTTAAATAATTTTGACGATGAGCGCACGCCGCAAACCTTACGGCTGTTGCCTGGTGAAGGCCGGGTGTTGGTGAAAAAACTTGAGGCGCTGATCGACGAGTTGCTCGACACTTTCCCGGCCGCTTTTGATAACCCGGGTTATCAGCGCCGGAAAAAAGCCATTCATGCCGCTTTTGATAATAAATACGAAGCCGCCATCGCGCTGGTCGAACGTAAAGCGCTGGAAAAACAAGTAGTGCTGTACGAAGACAACGGCGCAGTCAGCTTTTCGCCGGTGGTCG
>CBFGPY010000170.1:0-6159 GCA_965650755.1 uncultured Chromatiaceae bacterium
CCACCATCTAAATTCCAGTTACCGATATCATCTTCAGTGCCGGCCGCACGGTCCGGGCCTGCCGAGAAAATATCGATTTTGCCCATTTCACCCGGGCTTGCCAGCTGATATTCACCATTCCACGGATCTTTAGGCAGCCGTTTGATGTAACCGCCTTCCGGGTAGCTGCGTGGCATCGGTTCAGAGGTTGGCTGAGTAGTTAACGCCTGTAAACCTTGTTCTGTGGTTGGGTAAAAGCCGTTTTGCATCTTGTATAAATCCAGCGCATTTTCCAGCTGCTGAATGTCCACCACTACTTTTTGCTTGTCGGCCTGCTCTTTGTTGCCCATCAGGTTAGGCACCACCATACTGGCAATAATGCCGAGAATAACGATAACCACCATCACTTCTAACAGGGTAAAACCACGTGAACGTTGCATTGTATTAACCTCCTCCTACTAAATTGTTTAATGCCAGAATTGGCTGCAAAATCGCCATCACGATAAACAGCACCATTCCGGCCATCACCGCGACCAAAGCAGGCTCAAACACTTTGAGCGAGACAGTGACCAGGGTTTCAAATTCTTTGTCCTGACTGTTGGCCGCGCGTTCCAGCATGCCATCGAGCTGACCGCTTTTTTCACCGCTGGCAATCATATGCAGCATCATCGGTGGGAATAATTTGGTCTGATCCAGCGCTGCGCGCAGCGAAGAACCTTCCCGCACCCGCCCCGTCGCTTCACCAATCATCTGCTTCATATAGCTGTTGTCCAGCACGTCGGCGCTAATACGCATTGCTTCTAACAAAGGCACGGCACTGGCATTGAGAATACTTAAAGTGCGGGCAAAGCGGGCGGTATTCAGGCCACGCGCTACTTTACCGATAAGCCCAACACGTAAAATACTGCGGTCATACTTCAGTTTCAGCGCGGGCTTGCGTAGTGCCCTTTTCAGTGCGGTCACCGCCAGCATCACCAGTACCACCAGATACAGGCCATAGTTGCGGATAAACTCACTGGCAGCGATCAAAAACAAGGTTGAAGCCGGCAACGACTGTCCCATGTGGTCAAACTGCTCGACAATTTTCGGCACCACCAAGGCCAGCAGGATACTGATCACCATCACGGCAAAAAAGGTCAGAATGGCCGGATACAACATCGCCTGCATCAGCTGGCTGCGCATATGCTGCCGCTGTTCGGTGTAATCGGCCAGCCGGTTTAATACCGCATCGAGATGACCGGATTTCTCACCGGCCGCCACCATAGAGCGGAACAAATGGTCAAACACATGCGGGAATTCGGCCAGGCCTTCAGCCAAGCTATAGCCTTCGACTACCTTGGAGCGTACACCCATCATCATGTTGCGCAGCCGCGGTTTTTCACATTGCTCGGCCACTGCCAGCAAGGCATTTTCAATTGGCAAAGCCGCTTCCACTAAGGTGGCAATTTGCCGGGTGATCAGTGCCAGATCTGCCGCGCTGATACCGCTTTGAAACCAGTTGCGGCCACTGGCGATGATTTTTTCCTGCTGCGTCGCCAGTTCAATGCTGACCGGTGTCAGCTTGCGCTCGCGCAGTAACTGACGGGCATGGCGGGCATTGTCGGCTTCCAGTACGCCCTTCGATGATTTACCGCGCGCATCCAGCGCCTGATATTCAAAGGCGGCCACTATGCATCCTCACGCGTCACACGCAGCACTTCTTCCAGCGTAGTGATACCGGCCAGTACTTTGGAGAAACCGTCCTGGCGGATACTGGGGCTTTGACTGCGGATGTATTTTTCAATCGACTGCTCGCCTTTGCCGTTGTGAATGAGTTCACGGCAATGTTCATCGACAACAATCAGCTCATGAATACCGGTCCGGCCGCGATAGCCGGTCTGGTTACATTGTTCACAGCCCACAGCGCGGAAAATGGTGGCGGCGTCGGTTTTTTTCACGCCGAGCAGCGCCCGTTCTTCTTTGTCCGGCTCGTGGCTTTGTTTACAGTGCGGGCATAAAGTCCGCACCAGGCGCTGCGCCAACACACCGAGTAAACTACTGGATAACAGGAAAGGCTCAATCCCCATATCTTCCAAACGAGTAATAGCGCCGGAAGCGGTATTGGTGTGTAACGTCGACAACACCAGGTGACCGGTTAAGCTGGCTTGTACCGCAATTTGTGCGGTTTCCAGGTCACGAATTTCACCGACCATCACCACATCCGGGTCCTGGCGCAAAATCGCGCGTAAACCACGGGCAAAGGTCATATTCACTTTGGTATTAACCTGGGTCTGGCCTATGCCTTCCAGTTCATATTCGATCGGGTCTTCAACCGTCAGAATATTGCGGTCTTTGGTGTTGATATCGGTAAGACCCGCATACAGCGTGGTAGATTTACCGGAGCCGGTTGGACCCGTCACCAGGATAATACCGTGCGGTTTTAAAATCAGCTCAGCAAAGGCTTGCTGCACCGACAAGGTCATGCCCAGATCGGCCAGGTTCAGGTGTGAATTGTTTTTGTCGAGTAAGCGCAGTACCACACGTTCGCCATGACTGGACGGCATCGTTGATACCCGCACGTCAACGGCTCGGCCGGCAATGCGCAGACTAATGCGGCCATCCTGCGGCACGCGTTTTTCCGCAATGTCGAGTTTCGCCATCACCTTAATCCGCGATACCAGCAGGCTCGACAGTTTGCGGTTTGGCCGCAGCATTTCGCGCAGCACACCGTCGATGCGAAAGCGCACCACTAAGGCTTTTTCAAAAGTTTCGACGTGAATATCCGAGGCACCGAGTTTAATAGCTTCGCCGAGCATGGCGTTAATCAGCTTAATGATCGGCGCGTCGTCTTCGTTTTCCAGTAAGTCTTCGGTTTCCGGAATTTCATCGGCTAAAGACGCCAGATTCACTTCGTTGCCGATGTCTTCCATAATTTGCTGCGCTTCGCTGGAATCACGCTGATAGGCCGCTTCCAGCATGGCTTCAAACTCAACCGCACTCATGCGCTGAATGGAAAACGGCTGATTCAGCAAACGGCGGATCTCCAGCAGTGCTGCCGGCGTGGTTTCCGGTGCGATCAGCAGTTGCCACTGTCCAGCCTGATCACTCTGCAGCAGAACTTTGTGTCTTTTGGCAAAACCAAAAGGCAAACGGATCCGAGGGCTGCCTTGCGGCAGGTCGACCGCCGCCATTTATTGGTTGCCCTCTGCTTTGGCCGGATTGAGCTCGCCTTTGTCCATTTGCTCCAAACGCTGCTGAATTTCCGGTGGTAAGGCTTTCTCCTTGCCCCAGACCGGCATTTCCGGCGTGGTGGTCTCTGGCATCAATGACACGCCATTGTCCTGCTTTTGCAGCTGCTGCGCGCGCATGTAATTGTACTTGCGCTGGCTGACTTCATTCATCACACCGCCGTCACGCATAATAGTCGGTTTGATAAACACCATCAGATTGCGTTTTTTCTTACTGGTACTGGTAGAGCGGAATAAATGCCCCAGTACCGGAATATCACCGAGCAGCGGCACTTTGGATTCACTTTGCTGTACGTCTTCGTCAATCAGACCGCCCAGTACAACAGTGGCACCATCGTCGGCCATCACTGTGGTTTTGATTTCACGTTTGGCGATGATGAGGTCACCGTCAATGGCGCCTGCGCGGCTGGAGACTTCCTGCTCAATAGTCAACCTGACTGCGGTACCTTCATTGATTTGCGGCGTGACTTTGAGCTTGATACCAATCTCTTTGCGATCTTTGGTGGTAAAAGGGCTGTTACCGTTTTGGCCCGGGCTGGTGGTGGTTTCAACCGGCACTTCTTCACCGACGATAAAAAACGATTCCTGGTTATCCAGCGTGGTGATATGCGGCGTGGCCAGAATATTGGAGTCGGTATCGGCTTTTACCGCCTGGATAATGGCACCCCAGTCGTCTTTGACGACGCCGAGCATGGCGCCGCTGACCTGTCCTAAAACCGTACCTAATGCCGTGTAATCGCCTGGTGTATCCGGATCTTGTACTGTCTCACTTGGCACTCCCGGAATAGTTGATTGCACGACTCGTGGTGGCGGTGTGACTTTACGAGCAGCCGCCGCAGCAGCTGCTACTGAAGACACCGGTACCACACCGTTATTAAACTGCGTCATCCCGCCTTCCGCCGAAATCAACTGCACGCCGAGGTTAATCCCGGCGGTTTCGCCGACTTCCACGATAATGGCTTCAACCAGTACCTGCGCGCGGCGGATATCGACCTGGCGGATCACTTCTTCAAGATTACGCAGCATGTCCGGCTGCGCCGTGACAATCACCGAGTTACTTTCGGTATGGGCTTCAATACTAACTTCGCGGTTTGAACCGCGGCTGCTACTGCCACCTTGTGCCGCTTGCTGGCTTTGGGCTGAGTTGGCTGCCGCGACCATCGAGTTGGACACACCCTGCAATACTTTGACTATATCTTCGGCCTTGGCATATTTCAGGTAATACACCCGGGTATTGCCCTGGCTTTCCTGTTCGGCATCGAGGCGTTTGACGATATCCGATACGCGCTGACGCGCCTGCAATTCGCCGGATACGATCACGCTGTTGGTACGTTCATCGGCGACAATTTTCGGGATTAAAAACTCTGGCTGGTCACCTTGCCCTTGTTTTTTATAGATATTCTCTAAAATGCGCACCACTTCGGCGGCAGAAGCAAAGCTTAGACGAATCACCTCAATATCCTGATTACCGGCTTTGTCGACGCGCTGAATGATATCCACCAGGCGGTTTACCACTTCGGCCTGGCCGGTCATCATGATGACGTTGGATGGGTCGTAGTTCACCACATGGCCGCCACCAGCCTGGTCAGTGAACTGACGCAGCAAGGGTGCCAGTTCACGCACTGACACGTTTTTGACCTGCACGACGCGGGTGACCATTTCATCGCCAATGCCGCTGTTATTATCGCCAACCACCGGGATATTCGACATTTTGGCGTCTTTCTGCCGCACGACTTTCAGTACGCCGCTTTTCATCTCCACAATAGAGAAGTCATACACTTCCAATACGTTGAGGAAAAACTGGTAGTACTGCTGCTCGTTCAGCATTTCATAAGAGCGCACATTGATGCGGCCGCGCACCTGCGGGTCGACAATGATGGTTTTATTCAGGTTTTTACCGACGATATTAATAAACTCGGTGATTTCAGTGCCTTTAAAATTCGGCTGGTATTCAACCGCAGCACTGAAAAAGCTCAGCAGCGCCAAGGCACCGGCGCCCAGTTGCAGCTTCAAAGACGGAAGGCGAAAGATAGTTGATTTCATTGAAAATATGCCATTCTGTACAGGTTATTATTGTGACAGGTTTACCTGAATGTCGCGGATCTCACCGTCACGTTCTATTTTAATCGACGCTTGGCTCGCCTCGCGTAATTCGTTGATGACGCCATATGCCTGCTGCATATCGTTCAGGCGCACACCGTTAATTTCAATCGCCACATCATTGGGTTTCAGTCCCATCCGGGCGAATAATTCGGCATCTTTCCCTGGCAACAAGGCATAACCATACATCTGACCGTTGCGATGGCGGGGAGTTATACGGACATAGTCAAAAAACTTGGCCGGTTCATTCAGCATTTCCCGTCGCATACTGGCCACTTCATCAGCCGCCGGGCTGTATGATTCAGGCGCGGGTGCTGCTTCCGCCAGAGCTGTTTCATCCACAGCGCCGTTCACTTCGCTGAGTTTCTGATACTCAACGCCATCTAACATCAGCGTTTCCATCCGGCCAGACACTTGCAGCAATACCCGGTCTTCCAGGACCTGTTTCAGGACTGCGGATGTCCCTTCAATTTGTTCGTCAATGGCATAAACCTGTTCTACACCACTGTTTTCGATCACCGCCGTGCCTTGTTCCGGTTTTTTTGCAGTCGCAACAACACCGGTCAGTTTCAGATTCAGGCTGGTTTGCGGGGCGTCGGTCACGGTTTGCACCGGCACGGGTTCGGCGGATTTTGGTTGATACTGGCCAAATAAACGCGCATCGACCAGACGCTGGATGTCCTGCGTTGAACTGACCGGGGCGGTGGCAACCCCGACCGGCGCAACTACAGCATTAGCCGGTGCGGCAGGCAATACCAACCAGCTGAAGCGGGCAGCCAGCCAGGCCAGTAACAGCAGGAATATCAGCGCAAAAATACGATTGAGCCATGTCACCGGCAATTTTGCATAAAAC
>CBFGPY010000171.1:0-6146 GCA_965650755.1 uncultured Chromatiaceae bacterium
ACTGTTGTCCTGTGGTTGCAGCCATTGGCAATCGGCGGCCTGAACCTCATCTTCGGCGGTGCCAAGGTAAATGTCGGTCCAGCGTTCGGTCCAGTATTTGTTCAGCCGCGGGCTTAACATATTGTGCTGATAGATTTCGATGGTGGAACGATGACCATGCGCGATGCGCTGGCAATTCCCATCATGTTTCTTCAGGCCATGACTGTAGTGATAATAAAAGCCGTTGGCTTTTTCCGGACGCAGCACAAACAGCAGCTGCTGCACATTGTCTGGTAACAACGGTTTGATTTGTTGTTGTAAAAATGCGGTCAGGCTCGCTTCATCAACTTTTTCCGCCGGGATAGCGACATGGGCTTCGACCGGCGATGCGATTTGGACAGGGCCGCGTTGGCTGTTGAGAGTTAATACTTCGATCTGACCGTCCTGACGCTTGCTTACCGCCGGATGTAAGGCCGGAAATGCAAGCTTGTGATCAACCAGACTATCAATGGCTTTTTTAATCAGTTTTTTGACGTGGGCAAAATCGAGCACCATTGAGGTTGCATCAAGGCCACCATGTAACTCGACATCGACGATAAAACTCTCACCCAACAAACCGCGTTGCGGACAGAGGTAAGAAAAATCGATCACAGTTAAATCACGGACAAACAAAATCATGGCGGTACTCAACACAGAAAACGGACGGGCATTATACGGCATCGCGCTGCGACAGTCACAACCGAATCGTCATCAACGCTGATGTTCGTTCAGCCAGCTGTTGAGCAGACCAACCTGCCCCAACTTATGCGCCGCATACATCAGACGTATTGCATTGCTGAGGAGCTGACTGTCATTCCAGTCAGTTTTGTCGACGATTTCCTGGTAGCAGCTCAGGGCTTCTGGTGTCAGATAACCGCGAAGTTCCTTTTTACCGGACTGACGTTGTTTTTCCCGATATCTTTGTTGTTTTTCGGCGTTGGTCAGTGCAGGCTGGGCTGATTTGGGCATTGCTGAATAGTCTCGGTCGCAGTGTCGGTTGATGTTGTTGTCATCCGGCTGTCGTCTGTTTGTATTATGTTTTTCAACTGGCAGAAATCGACTAATCGGACTTGTTTAGCGTACAACTGTTCGCTAAAGTGAGCCGGCATTTTTTACGGATTTAACATACATGACTCAGAATAGCTTTACAAAAGAAGAATTAATCGCGTGTGGTAAAGGTGAATTATTTGGTCCGGGTAACAGTCAGCTGCCGATTGACAACATGCTGATGATTGACCGGGTGCTGCATATTTCTGAGGAAGGTGGTAAGTACGGCAAAGGCCAGATCATCGCTGAATTCGATATTCACCCGGATCTGTGGTTTTTCGCTTGTCATTTTCAGGGCGACCCGGTCATGCCTGGCTGTTTGGGTCTGGACGCTATGTGGCAACTGGTTGGTTTTTTTCTGGGCTGGTGTGGCGGTCCCGGTAAAGGCCGGGCATTGGGTGTCGGTGAAGTAAAGTTCACCGGTCAAATCCTGCCAACAGCAAAAAAGGTCACTTATACCATCGATATGAAACGGGTTATCAAACGGAAGTTATTTATGGGCATTGCTGATGGTGTCGTCAGTGTTGATGGCCGTGATATTTATGCTGCGGAAGAGCTGAAAGTGGGTTTGTTTCAAGACACTTCCAGCTTCTGATTTTAGCTTGGTGCCTGATAACGACAAACCCCGCTATTGCGGGGTTTGTTCCTTAATTCATCAGTCTCAGCAGACTGGCATTATTGACCTTTACTAAACAGACCACCACCGCGGTCTTCCATCGCCTCGCGATACCCCCCTAACCACTGCGAGCGCGCATCAATACTCTGATACGGACAAAGCTCCTTTGAACGGCCTGTAACACCTGCACGATAACCTTGAGCATGAGCACGTTCTAAACGATCACGTTTTTGTCTTTTCATACGGCAGTCTTCCTCAACTCTATGTGTTCTTCACAGAAAGTACCGGCGGCTGGGGTGCAACACCGGCACACAGTTAATAGATAGACCTGTGTGGCAAAAGGTTCAACCGAAAATAGCAGAGATACTATTTGACTTTCGCTAACAAACTGAACTTCATTGCAATTTGACGACAAAATAATGAAAATTTTTTTGTAAATATACAAAATAAATCCGTTGTCTATGGATTCTGCTGAGGATCGAAGCTGCGGCTCGGTAGAAAGAAACATGCGGACAGAAAAAAACCCGCATCGCGGGTTTTTCCATAAACAATCTTATCGCCGGCGACGACGGAGTGCGAGCGGCAGTAGTGCTAACAAACCAAACAGGCCAAAGCTTGCGCCCTGACGTTCATAGGTTTGCTCTTCGCTGGTATCACAGTTGTCGATAGTACCGTTCGGGATTGGATTTAACTGCACAGCAACAGCAATCTCTTCTTTGAGTACATTGCCAGCACTGTCCTTGACCAATTCACCTTTGATATCACGTCGCTCAACTTCTTTGATAGCAGTCGCGACAATCACGTTTTTCTCGTTAATGTCGGTTGCAGTCACAATAGTGTAAGCAGACTTACAGCTAAGCAGAGTGTTGATATCTTTAAAAGTATTGGCATTTAAATCATACAGAAAACCAACATTTCGGCGGGTTGAAGTACCTGCTGTTGCGGCTTCAGTCGTACCCACAATCAAATTGTTATCGTTGATTGCTTCTGGAGCCGTCGATGCAGACGCAAACAGGTCCGCCGGGAAAGTCAGTTTTTGTGTGTTGTAATCGTAAATAAAGAAACGATTACGATCGCCACTGTTGATATTTTTGACCGCAAAACCAGTAATGATGTTTTTATTATTGACGCCAGTCGCGTAACTGGCGCTCCACTCCTTGGGATCAATAAATGACTTCAGCTCAGTGCCGTCAAAAATAGTAGCGTGGAGTGCATGATAAACTTCGTCGCGACCAGACAAGCCAATGATATAGAAACGGATATCATCGCTGTCGGAATACATTGACGCACCGACGACCAGGCCATTGTCATTCACGTCATTCGGGGTGCTAGTGTAGGTCACGACCGGATAATCAGTGCGGGTATGGGCCTTACCCGAATTTTTGTCACCAAGAAATCCAAGTAACTGCGGTGTGCCGGGTTTGCCGTTGGCGTCCAATTGCCAGACCATACCTCGGGTTTCATACGAATTACCGACAGCATTGCGGTAGTAACATAAATCTTTGGGTTCAGTTGTGCCGTCGCAGGCTTTGGCGATCGCAGTCTGGGTGTCAGCCGCCATGCTGCTGGCACCATAACCAATCACTTTGCCGGTATTATTTAAACCACGGCCGACTGTGTAGCCGCCACCGTAATCTGTGTAAGCAGGCGGTAAGGTGTATTTACCTTTGTCGGTAAAAACTACACCAGCCATATGCATAGGTGCCGGCACCCATAATTGCTGTGCAACCGGGTTTGGTGTTGTAGTCGTTGCCGCAGGAGTAAAAGACTGGCGGGTGAATGGTGCTGTGGCGTAACCAACCATTTGGTTCAGGTCATTGATGCCCAGCAGATATTCGTTGTTGGTTTGTACAGATGCCGTTTCACGAACGCGTACCAGCTGTTTGGTATCCAGACGGACCGGGTAAGTGCCGGCAAAGCGTTGAGTGGTATAAATCCCACTGGCTGATTGCAGATAGTTGATTAGCACAGTCAACGCTTTAGCGTTGATATTGCCCTTTTTAACTTCTTCAATTTCAGCCGCAGTTAGATTACCGGTGATAACGGTATTAGTGAAATCGACAGAATTCAGGTCAATCGGGTAGTTAAATCTGTTACTTAAGTTGCCGACGACTTGATTATTGTTATTTAAACCGGCGACAAAACTTGATTTATAACCATCAATAGGTCCAAGTTCCACGACCTGATAAGTGGCTGCCTGCCCCGTAAAGGCCACAACGGCCGGTAACATGGCGACAAACAACGGCGAAAATTTCATTCAATTCCCCTGCTACTGCTGGTTTAATGCTTCTAATTGTTCCCAACGCTCGTATGCGTGCGCCAGCTTCGACTCGACTTGCTGAATTTGGTTCAATAGAGCTGTGGTGACATCGGCACTCTGGCGGAAGAACTCCGGATCATTGACCTGCGTCTGTAAGGCGCTGAGCTGTTCATCAAGACTTTCGATCTCGGCGGGTAACAGTTCCAGTTCGCGTTTCTCTTTGTATGATAACTTCTTCGGTGCTGAAGCTGAAGCCTGCGCGGCGGATTGCTCAGCGGGTTTTGTAATTATTTGTTCATTCGACGGTTTTTTTACTGCGGTTTTGCTTTGTTGCAGCTGCTGATATGCCAGCACATCGTCATACCCGCCGGCAATTTCGACGATCCGGCCGGTACCGGTAAACCACAATGCGCTGGTCACTGTGTTATTAACGAATTCTCGGTCGTGGCTGACCAGAATGACAGTGCCCTGATATTGCTGCAGGATATCTTCTAACAGCTCCAGCGTTTCGACGTCAAGGTCGTTGGTGGGTTCATCGAGGATCAGTAAGTTGCTTGGTTTAGCAAATAGCTTCGCCAGTAACAGCCGGTTTTTTTCGCCGCCGGACAAAGCCCGCACCGGTGTTCGTGAACGCGCCGGAGCAAACAGGAAATCCTGCAGGTAGCTCAGCACATGGCGGCTTTGGCCATTTTGCACGATTTCCTGCCGGCCTTCTGCCACGTTATCCTGTACTGTCGCGTCTAAATCCAGCGCCATGCGGTGCTGGTCGAAATAAGCAACTTCGAGATTGGTACCGCGTTTAATCTCACCGCTTTCAACCGGATATTCATCCAATAACACTTTGATTAAACTGGTTTTGCCGACGCCATTTGGCCCGACTAACGCCACGCGGTCGCCACGCATCAACAGGAAGTTAAAATCCTGCAGCAGGGTTTTACCATCAAAGCTTAAGTTGAGTTTTTTGCCTTCAAACACCAGTTTGCCGGATTTCGCCGCCTGTTCAATGGCAAAATCCACTTTGCCCAGTTGTTCAACGCGCGCTGCCCGTTCTTTACGCAGCTCTTTTAGTGCCCGCACCCTGCCTTCATTGCGGGTACGGCGGGCTTTGATGCCCTGACGGATCCAGACCTCTTCCTCGGCCAGCTTTTTATCAAACAGCGCATTATGTTGCTGTTCCACTTCGAGCATCTTGGCTTTGCGCTCAAGATACTCTGCGTAATTACCGGGGTGTGATGTGAGCTGCCCGCGGTCTAAATCGATGATTCGGGTGGCGACATTGCGGATAAAAGCACGGTCGTGCGAGACAAAAATGATAGCGCCGGCAAATTGCAGTAAAAACTGTTCCAGCCACTGAATAGCCGCGACATCGAGGTGGTTGGTCGGTTCGTCCAACAGCAGAATATTTGGCTTGGCAATCAGCGCACGGGCCAACGCTGCTTTGCGTAACCAACCACCGGATAAACTCGCCAGCGTGGCGTCAGGTGCCATAACAAACTGCTCACAAAGCTGCAGGACGCGCGCTTCTAACTGCCAGCCGTCGCGGGCGTCCAGTTCACTTTGCAGGGCGGCAAATTCACGTTGCTGCGCGTCATTGTCGGCATCGTATTCATTGGAAATTTGATAAAAGCGCTGCAGCTTAGCGGCCAGATCACCAGCACCCTCGCGGATAAAGTCGGCAATAGTCACATCTATCCGTGCCGGCGGGTCTTGTTCCAGCCGCGCCAGTACTACGTTGTTTTCTTTGACAACTTGGCCGTCATCAAGGACTTGCTGGCCGGTTAAAACTTTTAACAGCGACGATTTACCGGCACCGTTGCGGCCGACTAAACAAACCCGCTCGCCGGCAAACAAACTGAAGTCGACATGGTCGAGCACCGGATGCGTGCCAAAAGCCAGGCAGGCCTGTTGAAATCTGAGTAATTCCACGCTTATTCTTTCCTGTTCACAGCCTTGGCTGTGTAATAAATCTGTGTAATGCGGCCGCATCAAAGGGCCACTTTAATTCTATGGTTTGCCCTTCGCGCAGAGCTGTCAGCACCGGGATCTCGACGCGATACAGCGCAAAGGCGGCCTCATCATCGACTATGTCGACCAACTTGAAGTCGAGGCCGGCTGCGCGTAGCAAGGCTTCGGCTTCTTCACATAAATGGCAACCCCAGGTGCTGTACAAAGTAAGCATCAGGCGCTCCGGGTCAGCTCAAAACA
>CBFGPY010000172.1:0-6114 GCA_965650755.1 uncultured Chromatiaceae bacterium
GTAAATTCGACTGATAACTGGCGCCTTCCGCCGGACTCATCATGACAAAAAAGGTACCGCGGTCTTCCTGCGGCGACAACTCCGAAGGCAGTTTAATGACCAGCAATACACTAATTGCCATGCAACAAAGCAGCACCAGCCAGCTTGGCCAACGCACAGTGGTGACCATCTGCAGCTGACGCAGATAACCAGCTTCAACTTTTTCCATCACGTTGTGGATAAACAAGCTGAAACCGCGTTTCTCCTGCTGTACTTTCAGCATCTTGCTACAAAGCATCGGCGACAGGGTTAATGCCGCTATCGCTGAAAATGCGACTGCGGCGGCAACCGCCAGGGCAAATTCAGTAAAAAGTTTGCCCAAATCACCCTGCATAAATACCAGCGGGACAAACACCGCAATCAGCACCAGCGTGGTCGCTATTACAGCAAAGCCGACTTCACGGCTGCCGTGATAAGCCGCCAGCAGCGGTGGCTGGCCGCGCTCGATCCGCCGGTAAATGTTTTCCAGCACGACAATCGAATCATCAACCACCAGGCCAATCGCCAGCACCATCGCCAGCAAAGTCAGCAGATTGATAGAGAAATCCAGCGCGTACAGCACAGTGACTGCGGCAATCAGCGCCACCGGGACAGTGATCGCCGGGATAAAAGTGGCACGTACACTGCCTAAAAAAGCAAAAATGACCAACACCACCAACACCATGGCGATGCCGAGCGTGACATACACTTCATGGATAGATTCGGCAATAAACAGTGAGGAATCATAGCCAGGCACTATGGTGGTCCCCTCTGGCAGACTGGCTGAAATTCTTTCTACTTCGGCGCGGACATTTCGCACCACGTCCAGCGTATTGGCTTTGGACTGTTTTATAATTCCAATCCCCAGTACGTTTTTACCGTCACTGCGGAATTCACTTTCTTCATTCTCGGATGCCAGCGTTACATCGGCGATTTCGCCGAGCCGCACCAGATAATTGTTGTCACCTTTTTTCACCACCAGCCGGCGATAGTCGTCCTGCGTTTTGTAAGTGCGGATCACCCGGACAATAAAATCGCGGTCATGCGATTTGACGTTGCCGGCCGGCAACTCGACGTTTTCATTACGCAGCACGTTTTCAATATCAGCGACTGTGACATTACGCGATGCCATCGCATCTTTGTTCAGCCAGATCCGCATCGCGTATTTACGTTCACCGCCAATTTGTAGCCGCGCCACACCATCGACCACCGAAAACCGTTCGACGATGTAGCGGTTGGCGTAATCGGTCAGCTCCAGATTGGTCATGGTATCGCTGTTGAGTAAAAACCAGGCGATGGTATCGTCATCCCCGTTGGCCTTCACTACCTGCGGCGGGCGCGCCTGGTCCGGCAGTCGCTCCATCATGCGCGATACGCGCTCGCGCACGTCGTTGGCTGCCGCGTCGATATCGCGATTGACGTTAAATTCGATTATCACATTGGAGCGGCCAACCCGGCTGCTGGAGCTGATGTTGATAATGCCTTCAACGCCGCTGATTAAGTCTTCCAGTGGCTGGGTAATTTTCGATTCGACAATTTCGGCCGAAGCACCCGGGTAATCAGTACTGATAGTCACTACCGGTGAGTCGATATCCGGATATTCCCGCAGCGGCAGCATGCTGAAACAGACAATGCCAAAAATCACCAGTACCAGATTAATGACGGTGGCAAATACCGGTCGTTTGACCGACAGATCAGACAGCAGCATTTGTTATTGCTCCGCTCTGGTGATCACCACGCCGGTGCGTAGTTTTTGGCTACCTTGGGTGACAATCTCATCACCGGCTTTGAGGCCTGAGACCACTTCAACTAAGCCGGGCAAACGCTGGCCCGGGATAATCTCAACCTGACGGACTTTATCGTCAGCCTCAACCACAAAGACATAATGCTTGCTCTGCAGGGGCAGCACGGCTTTTTCCGGAATTTGCACTACGGCCGTTTTTGCCAGTTCGACATGCACGTTCAACAGCATACCGGGCCGTAATTTTAAATCGGCGTTATCGATCACGGCATGGACTTTAACGGAGCGGGTGACCGGGTCAATACGTGGATCTATTGCTTTGACTTTACCGGTGAACAAGTGCCCGGCATAGGCAATATTGTCGGCACTGACCGGCATATCGGTTTGCAAGGCGGCGAGGTAACGCTCGGCGACGTTAAATTCGACGCGGATCTTGCTGATATCATCCAGTGTGGTTAATTCAGTGCCACTGGCCAGATAAGCGCCATTACTGACCTGACGCAGGCCCAACACGCCATCAAATGGCGCATGGATCACCAGCTCGCTGAGCCGCGCTTCCAGCGCATCAAGTTGCGCCTGGGTGGCGTTTACCTTCGCCTGCTGCTCATCCAGTAACGATTGGGCACTGGCCTGAGTACGGGTCAGGTTTTTCAGCCGGGCTAACTGGCGGTTTTGTTCCGTCATCAGCGCTTTTAGTTCGGCAATGCGGGCGCGTTCTTCGGTGTCGTTAAAGCGGGCAATTAAATCACCTTTTTTTACCGGTTGGCCTTCGCGGATATTGAGTTCGATCAGATAATCACTGCTGGCGTTGACGATACGTGCTGAGTCATAGGCCAGCGCAGTACCTAAGGCATCGACTTTGCGGGTGATTTGCGCACTTTGCACCTGATTGGTGGTAACGAAAATACTGCTGTCGGTGCGGCGGTTTTGTTGTTCCGGCGCCGCAGTGCGCCAAAACAGATATATTAAAAAGCCGGTCAACAGCAACAGGAGGATCCAAATCAGGCGGGAATGTTTATTCAATGTCAAAACTCCGAACGGTGTCATTCAGTAAAACCTGATGTATTGTAGGGAATCGATGTCAGAATGGATGTCGGGAATATCGCAGCACAAGGTGGATTGGTCGTATCATTTGGTCCGGTTGAGAGGCAGCAGATGTCAGAAAAAAAATGTGAAAGGTGCAGAATGATTCGGTTTTATCTGATCTGGACCATTCTGATGAGCATATTGATGTATTTCTACCTGAAGTCAATTTGATGAACAGACAGTTTTATTCCGCATCATCCCGCGGTGGCGCCGTGTTGTTTTTAAGCGCGGCGTTCATGTTTTTGCTCGGCACCCTGGTGATGGCGGTGCGCTCTGATCTGGCCAGTTCACAAGCCTGGGTACTGTGGTTTTTATTGACCGCAGTCGCGGCATTTGTGGGTATCAAAAAGCTGACTGCGCCAGTGATATTGGTCGAGGCCACCGCAGATGCGCTGATATATCACCATCCACGCGGTAGCTGGCGTTTACCCTGGCAGCAAGTTGCCCATGTGCAGCAGATTGAGCTACAAGGACGGGAGCTGGCCTGGATTGGCGTGCGGCTGCACAATTACGATGAACTGCTGGAGACCATCCCGCTACGGCTAGCCGTGCGTTTACTGATAGAACAACGGGCTGTGCTGATCGCTGCAGCAGGTGGCGCTTGCCCGACCGGGCGCTGTGCCGGCGATTTTTTAGCGGATGCGACTGAATTTCGCACCCCACTGCGATTGTATAAAGGTGTGCAGGCGATGTTTGGCCAACGCATGGCAAATCTGCGACAGCTGTTACAAACCGATTTGTTAATTCCGGCTGACTTAAAAGATTGTTCTGCACGCGAGTTCAGTCAGTATATCAACCGGCAACGCTTGAATTTTACCCAAGAAAACAACGGCTAGACACACTGAAACCGCTGGTTCATAATGCAAAAAAAGTCCCCCAGCAGATTTGGTGAATTGACAAATGAGTACATACGAAAGACCGTTTCTGGTCAGCGGCCGCAATACAATTATTCACAAGCAGAAGAAACTCGATTTAGTCATTATAAATGGTGATAACGACCCGGTTGTTCTGGTGTCGCGTACCGGTGTGAAAAAGTTTGATGAACCTGTGCCGGCAAACCGGGTTGAAGCTAAAGAACGTTATATGGAACTGGTTGATATCGGCAGCTCTGATGTGTTTGGCGAATCTAAAACATTATTGTTTGTGCAGGCCTTAAACAATAAAGAATATAAAATCGATTACAGTAAAATCGGCACTGATTTATTTATCCGGGTCCACCAGGAAAACTATATTTAAAACAGCTTTTCTGAAGGCTGACAGTACATTCGCTTGCTTTCAGACCAGAATTTTGTTTCAGTAACGTCATGTTCGTTTGCCCGAAGTGATGTTGTCGTGAATAAAGTTGTTATGCAGTTCGGCAAAGATGAAGATTTCATAGAAGTCAAAGTCGCTGTCGGATTGAATGAATTGACCACTCAGGCCGTACGTGACGCTTTGCATGACGCGGGGTACGGCCGTTGTTTTATCCTCACAGAACAAATCAATCAGCTGCTTGCTGACTATCAGGCGCTGCAAAACGACATCAAATTAAACAAACTGCAGGAAGGCGTGGTGATCCGCCGCAAAATTGCTGAGCGGCGCGACGCTGTGGTGTCTATCCAAACCGCAGCAGACGGTATGACGGCTGTGGCCGAAATTATTGCAGCCTGGGGCGGGGCACCGGTATCTGCCAATGAGCTGGTGAAAAAAGCTCAGGAGCAGGGCGTCAGCTTTGGTTTCCAAAAAGACGCAATAGTGCAGTTGGTCGGTACCGCCAGCCGGGCTGAGCCCGGCAGCAAAACGTCGCAGGTCATTGCTATCGGCCGAGTGATGCAGCCCGGTCAAAATGCCCGCTTTGAAGCTCTGGTTGAAGGTCTCAATGTGCGGCCGAACCGGCCTTTACAAGTCAGCGAGTCTAAAGCTGATTTACGTGATTTTGGTGTGATCCCATCAGTGCAAAGTGGAGACCCGGTGATGCGCCGGTTTCCACCGACCAAAGGTGTTGATGGTGTTTCAGTACGGGGTGATATCACTTTAGCACCGCCTGGCCAACAGGTTGAATGGAAGCCGGGCGAAGGTACCGAAATTAGTCCGGCTGATGCGGATTTGCTAATAGCCAGCAGAGACGGCATGCCGCGAGTCATGGAAGCCGGGGCTGCGGTGGACGAAGTCTACGCGGTTAAAAAAGTCGATCTGAGCACTGGCCATGTCCAGTTTAAAGGCGCAGTGATAGTCAATGGCGACGTCACAGAAAGCATGAAAGTGATTGCCGGCGGTAACGTTTTTATCAAAGGTGTCGCAGAGGGCGCTTTGATCGAGTCCGGCGGCGATATCCAGATTGGCGGAGCCATCATTGGTCACCAGTTTTCGGCGCAGGAACCGCAGGTTGAAAGTTACAGTACAGTGGTGCGGGCTGCGGGTAGCATTCGTTGCGCTCTGGCGCAGTATGCCCGCATTGAATGCCAGGGCGATTTTATCGCCGTGAAACAAATTAACCATTGTGATGTGACGGCACGCAGTGTCATTGCCGGCGCCGAGGATAAGCTGAACGGTAAGATTGTTGGTGGCCGTTTTTATCTTGATTTTGGCCTCAAAGCCGGTGTGTTAGGGTCATTGTCAGAGAGTTCGCTGCAAATCAACCTGAACCGGCGGATTGACCCGGTGCTGGAAAAACAGCAGGCGCTGAAACAAAATATCGCCATGGTGAAGCAGGAAATGGAACAGATCCGCCAGTCGCTGGAACAGATGAAACAGCAGGAGCGATCTGCAGCTGTGCTCGAACAGATGAAATATCTGGTCGATGATTTCGAAGCACAAAAGGCCATAGCCCTGGCGCTGATTGAAGACGTGAAACTATTGGAAGTCGACCGGTTGAGTAAAATGGCCGAAGCGCTGGTGCTGGTGAAACAGGAAATGTATGCCGGTGTTGAGTTTCGTCTTGGGGCAGAAGTGTTACCGGTTAAACGTGAGCATGGCCCGAGCAAGATTTTATTGCAGGACAACCGGCTGGCGGTCGACCCATGGGTCAGCTGAAAAAGCCGACCAATCGCCTCAGATCTGCGACTTTAGCCACAGTATTCCCCACAGCCAGCTGATAGAATGTCCATCGATGTCGCTTAGGACTGATCCATGAAACTAGCTGCGATTATTACCATCTGTTGTTTACCGGCATTTGCTATGGCCAGCGAGTGTAAGATGGCCTTTCGGCATGGCATTTTAATAGCGCCTGATCAGATCCACATTCAGACCAACTACCGCACCCAATATCAAATTAATGATGACAAGCAACT
>CBFGPY010000173.1:0-6104 GCA_965650755.1 uncultured Chromatiaceae bacterium
CCTTAGTACGGCCATGCACAACAGGTTCAAGTTCAAATTTGCCAAGTGCGCCATTGGGATGCTTAATAGTTCCTGTTACATATAATGGCTTCTTAACACATTGATATTGCATTTCCTGATAATCCGGTAGTAATGCCGGATTGTGCCAAAGACTCAATTGTTTCAAATCAAACTCCCAAAACATTGGGTTTTGAGGATCTGATGGGAGTGTTACTTTTTCCAGTGTTGGCAATAGATCGCTGGAGTACTGATACTCCCAGGTTTGTCCGTTTGCAATAATCGATTTAATTAAATGTTTACGCTCTGGCAGCGGATCATAAGTGAATGTAATTTCTCGACTGTCATTACTTGTTATAGATTCTAGTCTTTGCGAAGTTTTATTGTTTGAGTTGACATAGGAGCTGTAGTTGTATTTAACCCAGTTGCCATGCACATCTTCAATCTTCGAGACTCTTAAATATAAGTGATAAATTGGCAGACTTCGCTGATCTTCACTCGATGCATAATTTCTAACAGCGTGAGGAACATCAAAAGTATATTTGATCCCTGCAGGAGAGATGGCAATAAAACCTTCACCGGAATTATCAGCTCTTTTGAAGCAATTCAACTTCCAATGATTCTTTGTGAAGTATGTTGATGACAAACCCCCATGATACAATAAGTGTTTCTGACTCCCATCAATCAACATTGAAACACCGTTCCAATATTGGTTAGCATCCACCACGTTACCTTTATAATTAACGGCGCCTGGTCGCTGGTATCCTGAACATTCCAGGCCTTGTCCCCAAGCACCGGCATTTGCAGTTCCAGGCATAAGCACTGTTGTATGGATGGATGGTAGTTCCAGGCTCCAGTCGCTGAACTCTGCAGTCGCTTTCTGTTTAAAATTTGTATCATTAAACACCCTGCGCACACTTACAGGTAAAATGCTATTCCCTTTTATTTCAATATCCGTGTGGGTAAAGCTTACAGCCCCAGAAGATTGGTCAATTTGTTCACCAATCAATCCTGTAGATTCTGCAGTCATATCAAATGAAACGGCAATTTGTGCCATAACGTCTTTATAATAAACAGAACTACCTTCAGGATCTGTTCCTGTAGCATTTTCCGACACAATTTTTGCATTCTGGCCAGGTGATGGAGTTTTAATTAGGTCCACAAAAGGATCAACGGCTATACCTGCATAATCTGTTGCGAGAGTTGCGCCAGAAAACACTAAAGTAAGTGCACAAATACCAAGCTTTTTAGTATCTTTTAATTTTTTTTTATACATAGTCCAATCCGTTCGCATATTAATTATCCTTACTCTCACCAAATGGCTTGTATTCCGTGCGTTTAATGACGTTGCCTGATGTATCAGTCTCAACAACGGCGGAACCCAGTACATCTGTGTGTAAATACACCAGTTTTTCGCCAGCGAGATAGACCGCCGAAACGGAACATGGCGCATTTATAAAGCCTGTGATGTACGTGGCACCCGATAATGTTCCTCCACAACCTGAAATGCTTTGAAGCTTGAAACCTGGCTTAGGATTAAGGTAGATGGTTGTATTTCCGCCCTCTGGAACCATTATGCTGCCTGGAGACAATGAAGCGCCGTAAGAGCTGGTAGTGGACACTAAATGTCTGATCGGGTTCGTGGAAAAAGCAACACTAACTGTGCAGTTTGAATTAATTACTCCTGTCGTGTACACGTTTCCGCTTTTTTTGCCACCACAGCCACCGACGTCATAGATGATGTACCCTGGCTTTGGTGTGATAATAAAACTTGCCGTTTGACCAGCGCTGACCTGCGCTTGAGTCGGTGATACCTCACCAAATGAAGAAGCGAAAGATGTAGAAACAGTCAGTGTTGATAGAACTTCATTTTTTGGTTCTGCCAATGCTTGAGCCTGAATACTTAATACCACTGGTATTACGTAAAGCAGCGTACGTTTGCTTTTTATTAGCTTGATATCCAACTTCATAGATCGTCCTTTTTTGAAGATAGGGACGGTGATATCAGCATTAAAATGTCCCCAATTTCCATCAAAAAGAGCCGTTTCAAGGAAATATCAAATTTCCGTAAGGTTTGCTTGTATTCAAACGGGAGATTAATCCTCAGTATTGTTTTCAGTTCGTTAATTTTGTAAATATTTTGGTTTTGCAGTCCAAGCCATTCCGGTTGCGTGTGGAGATAGTGGCTTTGTTGCTCTGTCGTCATACGCTGCAATGCTGGCAAAATCTCTCTCACTTAAATGCTACAAAGTAGCTCCAGTGCAAAAACCTCCTGACAAATGTCATCTTTTTTTGCTGACACACCAGACTATTCCCGGCGTCCTGGCTCAGTTAAGCTGTGAAATATCACCAATGCAGGCCCGCGACCGGAGGCAACAATGACAGTGCAGTTAGATGGCAAATGGAGCTGGGTTTATCTGGTCAATCTGGTGTTTTACCTGGTGCCGCTGTTTTATCTGCCATTTGCGCCATGGCAAATCGTGGTGGCTGTCACAGTGTTACTGGCTTTTATCTGGTGCTATTTTTGGGCCTACCGGGTGGCGACAGCACAGATGCAATGGCCTGTACTTTGTATGCTGGCGCTGGCCGTTGGGGTGACACCGCTAAATCCCGGCAGTATTTCGTTATTTGCCTATACCGGTTTTTTTATTGGCTTTGCCTGGCCGCTGCGTCAGGCGCTGGCCGCCGTTATTGCGATACTGCTGATCATGGTTGCGCTGAATACCAGCCTGGATTTTAAAGGTCCGTATTTTCTGCTGTACGGTGGCGTATTACTGGTGGCGGTCGCCAGTTTTGGTTTGCTGGAACGGCAACGCCAGCTGCGGTTGCGTCAGCAACAACGCAGTCAGGAAGAAATTGCCCAGCTGGCGCAGATGGTTGAGCGTGAACGGATTGCCCGCGATTTGCACGACATTATGGGCCACAGCTTATCCAGTATCGTGTTAAAAGCGGACCTCGCCAAAGCGTTGCTGAAAGCCGGCAACAGTGCAGAAGCGGCTTTGCATCTGACCGAACTGGCGCAGGTGGCGCGCGATTCGTTGTCTCAGGTGCGCCAGACCGTGTCAGGTTATAAACACAAAGGGCTGCTGGCGGAAGTCAGTACCCTGGCGCAGCGGCTGCGTGAACATGGTTTTGCGGTGACGCTGGAAGGCGAAGTGCCAAAACTGGCGGCGCGGGAAGAGTCGGCGCTTATTTTGGTGCTGACTGAACTGGTCACCAACATTCTGCGTCACAGCAAAGGCGACAGCTGTCGCATTAGTTTTCGTGAACAGGATCAAGGTGTTGTGATGGAAGTCGCCGACAACGGTGAAGTGAAAAACTTCGGCTTTGGCAACGGTCTGACCGGCGTCACTGAACGGCTGCACGCGCTACAGGCCAAACTGGATTATCAACTGGATGCCGGCTGTCAGTTAAAAATCTGGCTGCCCAAAGGAAATGCTGATGCGAATATTATTGGCTGAAGATCAGGCGATGGTGCGCGGAGCACTGGCCTCCCTGTTAAAACTATCCAGCAACCACGAGCTGGTCGAAGCCGCCGATGGCGATAGTGCACTGAAGTTACTCAAAGCCGAACATTTTGATGTGCTGCTGACCGATATCGAAATGCCGGGGCGCAGCGGGCTCGAACTCGCCGCCTGGCTGCAACAACAGCAAAGCAGTACCAAAGTCATCATTATTACCACCTTTGGCCGCAGCGGTTATGTGCGCCGCGCGCTGGATTGCGGTGTCAGTGGCTTTTTACTCAAAGATGCGCCGGTCGATGATTTACTGGCGGCCATTGATAAAGTGCTGGCCGGCAAACGCGTGATTGACAGCGAACTGGCGCTGCTGGCACTGGGTGAACAAGACCCGCTCAGCGATAAAGAACGCCGCGCGCTGCGTTTAGCCGGTGAAGGCAAATCCACCGCTGAAATTGCCGGGCTGTTGTTTATCGCCGAAGGCACAGTACGCAATTATCTGTCAGAGGCAATGGCGAAACTGAACGCAGTGAACCGGGTGGAAGCGGCACGGATCGCCCAGCAAAAAGGCTGGCTCTGAGTGGTCAAATGGCGTACTCCGTGTTAACTTGAAGTTAAATTAATCCGGAAGCGTCTGTCATGATTATTTCTTCCCTGGCTGCAGTCTGGCTCAATACCGGACTGGCTGCGGCGCCCCATCAGTCCGCTGCGCAGCTGCAGCAGTTACAGCAACTCAGCAACGACAATGCCCGTATCGTCCGTTTTGCCAGCCCGGAACAAGCCCGGTTGGCGGCTATTAGTCTGCATGACGCATTGCTTGGTGGCCGCTGGCAGGACAGCAGTCTGATCCTGCAGCTGGATGCTGCGGCAGAAGCCCGGTTAGCGCCTTATGCCGAATCTATTAGCCCAGCCTATATTTGGCAACAGCAGCAACTCACACAAGTGGTGCAACCGCTGACCGACGGGGTACAGAGCATTCCGGGTTATGCCTGTTATCCGACCGTCGAAGAAACCTACAGCCAGGCTGAACAGCTGGTGCGTGATTATCCGGACTACGCCAGTTGGCACAAAATCGGCAGCGGCTACGCAAAAACCAAAACCGGCACTGGTTATGATCTGTATGTGCTGAAAATCACCAATCGTAACAGTGGTGCTGCCAACAGAGCGAAGTTACTGGTCAATAGTGCCATTCATGCCCGCGAATACGCCACGGCGGCGCTCACGCTGGAATTTGCCAAAGACTTGCTGAGCAAAGCCGGCAAAGATGCGGATGTCGACTGGATGCTGGCGCAAAACGAAGTGCATCTGGTGCTGCAGACCAACCCGGAAGGGCGGAAAATCGCCGAAACCGGCGTGTCCTGGCGCAAAAATATCAATGACAGCGCCTGTAATAGCGCCACCTATGGCGTCGACCTGAACCGTAACTTCAGTTTTGGCTGGTTTGCGATCCCGAACGGCAGCAGTGGCAACAGCTGTGATTTAACCTACCGCGGTGTCAGTGCCGGATCTGAACCTGAAGTGCAGGCACTGGAGCAATATGCCCGCAGTATTTACCCGGATAAACGCGGGCCAGCGCGCACCGACGCGGCGCCGGACAATACTGCCGGTATTCATATTGATGTGCATAGTTTCAGCGAACTGGTGCTGTGGCCCTGGGGCGATACCAATACCCCTGCCCCTAACGGCACGGCATTAAAGGCGCTCGGCCACAAGCTGGCCTGGTTTAATAATTATGTCCCGACCCAGTCGATAGGTTTGTATCCGACTGACGGCACCAGCGATGGCGTCAGCTATGGTGAGCTCGGCGTGGCCGCGATCACCTTTGAAATTGGCACAGCGTTTTTTGAATCTTGTGCCAATTATCAGGCCAATGTGCTGCCAGACAATCTGCGTGCTTTGTATTACGCGCTTCGCGTCAACACTGCACCATATTTATTGCCGGCGGGGCCTGACCTCAGCCAGCTCAGTCTGAATACCACAGCCGACAATATTCCGCGTAATGTGCCGCTACAGTTCAAAGCGCTGGTCAGCGACAGTCAAAGCAGCGGTTATAACGGCGGTGTGCCTAACCAGATCATCCAGAGTGTGGAGCTGACGCTGGATCAGTGGCCTGATTTGGCAGGGGCCAGCAGTATCAGCATCAATGCAACTGATGGCAAGTTTGATTCCGCCAATGAAACCATCAGCCATACCTTAGATATCTCGGGGCTCAGTGAAGGCCGCCACACCTTATACCTGCGCGCCAAAGACAGTGTCGGCAATCTGGGTCCTGTGTATGCCCGTTATATCAACGTGACAGCGCCGGTCGTGATAAAACCGCCGATGCCGGATTTCACCGTTGAATGTCAGTTTCTGCGTTGCCAGTTCCGCAATACTACGCTGAGTGACGCCAATTTGCCGTTAGAATTCAGCTGGACTTTCACTACCGGAGCCACCAGCACGGCAAAAGACCCGGTTTACACTTTTAGTGCGGCCGGCACTTATCAGCCTACGCTGAGTGTGACTCTGGCCGGTCAGACTGAACAGCGCAGCAAAGCTCTGCAAGTCTTTGCGGAACCGCAGTTACAGCTGAGCAGCAGCTGTCAGAACCTGAGCTGTACCCTGACGGCCAGTGCCAGAAGCGCCAATACGCGAGGAACGGCAGCGCAT
>CBFGPY010000174.1:0-6104 GCA_965650755.1 uncultured Chromatiaceae bacterium
AACCGCTGGTTTGTTAATTTGGATTGGTATATCACTGAAGACCACTCGTTGACGGTGACGGCGCTGGATAACAGCGCAGATTTAACTTATCACAACTATAAATGGAACAAACAAAGTGGTGTCGGTGATTCGACTGGCACAACCTTGTCATCCAGTGGTGGCAAGATGTACTCGGCGCGGTATCAGGGCTTTCTGACCGACGACTTCTCAGTATCTGCCACGGTCGGCCGGGTGGAAGACAGCAGTGATACAGTGCCGACTAACGACCTGCCGGGCGTGTGGGACTACGTCAATCTGAACGGCGAGCGCATCGGCGACTGGACCACCAGTAACCTGGTTGGTGAAGAGTATCAGCGTGACCAAATCCGCTTGGATTTCACCTGGCAACTGGCCGACCACACGCTGCAATTTGGTTATGACAGCGAAAATTTAGCGGTCGATTATCTGGAATATCAGAACGGTGTTGATGCCGCCCGTGGCTGGTGGGAATACCGCACTTATAGCGCGATTCCACGCATCGGCTTGCCGGCCGGCACTTATATCCGCAAACGCCAGCGTGATACCGGCGGTGAAACTGAAGTCAATTCGGCGGCGTTTTATCTGCAGGACAGCTGGCAGCTCACCGAACAACTGGTGCTGAATGCCGGTATCCGCCACAGTAATTTTGAAAACACTGCGACGACTGGCCAGCCATACGCCGAGCTTAAAAATCAAATCGCGCCGCGCTTTCAGCTGATTTGGGATGCCAAAGGCGATGGCAGCCAGAAAATTTTTGCCACCGCCGGCCGTTATTTCCAGCCCATCGCCGCCAATATGAACATCAAGCAGGCCAGCGGCCAGAAAGATGTGCATTTCTACTACAAACCGGGCCAGTTAACGGCCAATGGACAGCCGCAGTTAAAAGCTGACGGTTCGCCGGATATAGGTGCTTTGGTTGCAACTAACACAGTGCAAAGCGGGGAAGTCGATGTTGAGCGTATTGCTGCGCAGGACTTAGGCCCGATGTATTCCGATGAGTGGACACTGGGCTTTGAGCAGGAAATCAATGAGCGGTTTAAAGGTGGTGCCCGCCTGGTGTACCGCGATTTAAAACAATCGATTGAAGATTCCGACTTAGGCCCGGTGGTCGCGCAGTGGCTGAAGACCAATAAAGTACAAAATAAATCGAATGAAAGTTATTTCTACACGCTGATTAACCCGGGGCAGGATGTCACTTTCCTCTATGACTTTGATAAAGATGGTAAAAAAGAGCGGGTTGAATTAAAAGCCAGTGATTTGCAACTGCCGGATCCAAAACGTCGTTACCTGGCCGCTGAGTTCACACTGGAAGGCCGGCCAATGGATGAGCTGCAAATCTTCGCCTCTTATGTCTGGTCGCACAGCTGGGGCATGACCGAAGGTCTGGTCCGGACCGACAATGGTCAGGCTGATCCGGGCTGGACCACCTCTTATGACTATGCAGATTTGATGGACCATGGTTATGGCAATTTACCAAACGATCACCGCCATGCGCTGAAGTTCAGTGGTATTTACCAGCTCAGTGACGACTGGAATGTCGGTTTAGTCGCCCGTGCTACTTCAGGCGCGCCGAAAAACCGCTTCAGTATTCACCCGACCGGCGTGGATACCTGTAAAGCGCCATCGCTGTGGGCCGACTGGTGTGCCAGCCAATGGTACGATCAGGCATCCTTCTATAACTGGGATGGCACACCGGCCCCACGTGGCAGTGCAGGCAATCTCGACTGGTTGTATGAACTGGACCTGTCGCTGACCTACCAGACCACAGTGGCGGGCGGGGATCTGACCGTCAAAGGCACTGTCTACAACCTGTTTAATTTTGATACGCCAATCCGGGTGAACGAAATTGCCCAGATCACCAAAACCGACGGTAGTTTTGCTGCCAATCCGGATTGGGACGTGGCGCAGGGCCTGCAACAGTCCCGGGTGACGTCGCTGGTGGTGCGTTATCAGTTTTAAACTTTGTGGCTAACAGGTCAGCATCAGACTGACATCGGCGGGCAGCGGTTACGACATGGAATGTCGGGCCGGCTGTCCGCTTTTTGCTTGGTCAGGGAACTGCGACTGTGGTGCTATTCAGCGCATGCTTTGCTACTGGTCAGCGCGCACGCCGGTGTTATAATGCCCCCCAGCATTCAGCATTTATTCCAACAAGGATCTGATTTATATGGCGGACATCGAGACACGCCCCACCAATTTTATCCGGCAAATCATTGATGCCGATCTGGCTTCCGGCAAGCACAACACAGTACAAACCCGTTTCCCGCCTGAACCGAATGGTTATCTGCACATTGGCCATGCCAAATCGATTTGTCTGAATTTCGGTATCGCCCAGGATTATCAGGGCGCCTGTAATCTGCGCTTTGACGACACCAACCCGGAAAAAGAAAACATCGATTTCGTCAATTCGATTCAGCGTGACGTACAATGGCTGGGTTTCCAGTGGGATGGCAATGTCCGTTATTCGTCTGACTATTTTGACGCGCTTTATGGTTATGCGGTTGAACTCATTAACAAAGGCCTGGCCTATGTCTGTTTCTTAAACGCTGAAGAGATGCGTGAATACCGCGGCAGTCTGACGCAACCGGGCAAACCAAGCCCGACCCGCGACACTTCTCCGGCGGAAAACCTGGCGCTGTTTGAAAAAATGCGTGCCGGCGGTTTTAAAGAAGGTGAATGTTCGCTGCGCGCCAAAATCGACATGTCGTCGTCATTTATCTGTATGCGCGACCCGGTGATTTATCGCGTCAAGTTCGCTCATCACCACCAGACGGGTGACAAATGGTGCATCTACCCGATGTACGATTTTACCCACTGTATCTCTGATGCGCTCGAAGGCATCACGCATTCACTTTGTACGCTGGAGTTCCAGGATAACCGCCGGTTATATGACTGGATCCTCGATAACATCACCATTGCATGCCATCCGCAGCAAATCGAGTTTTCGCGGCTGAACCTGGAATATCAGGTGATGAGTAAACGCAAATTGCATCAGTTGGTTGAAGGCAACCATGTGTCCGGCTGGGATGACCCGAGGATGCCGACTATTGCCGGCTTGCGCCGCCGTGGTTATACCCCGGCATCGCTGCGTGAATTCGCTAAACGGATTGGCATCACCAAACAAGACAACGTCATCGAAATGAGCGCGCTGGAAGCCTGTATCCGCGAAGATCTGGATGCGCATGCCCCACGGGCGATGGCCGTGCTTGACCCGTTAAAGCTCACCATCAGCAACTTTAATGCGGACGTGGAATGGCTGGACGTGGCCAATCATCCAAAAGATGAAAGCATGGGCAGCCGCAAAGTGCCATTTGGCAAAGTGTTGTATATCGACCGCGCTGATTTCCGTGAAGAAGCCAACAAACATTACAAACGCATGGTTACCGGCGGTGAAGTGCGTTTACGCGGTGCTTATGTGATCCGCGCTGACGAAGTCATTAAAGATGCTGACGGCAACATCGTTGAACTGATTTGTAGCTACGACCCGGAAACCTTAGGCAAAAACCCGGCAGATGGCCGCAAAGTGCGCGGCGTGATCCACTGGGTTGAAGCCTCACAAGCCAAAGCTGCTGAATTCCGTGTCTATGACCGGCTGTTCAGTGTGCCAAATCCGGCGGCAGAAGATGATTTTATTCAGGTGATTAACCCGGCATCGCTGCAAATCAAGCACGGTTATGTTGAACCAAGCCTGGCGCAGGCAGCGCCTGAACTGGCCTTCCAGTTTGAGCGCGAAGGGTATTACTGTGCAGACAACCGCGACAGCAGTCCAGCTAACCTGGTGTTTAACCGCACCGTTGGTTTACGCGACAGCTTCGCTAGCGAAGCATAATCGGAAAAAACCAGCCTGCGGGCTGGTTTTTTTTGCTCAAAAAGCGACAAGGCCGAAAACAGCCGGTGTACAGGGAAGATAAAAGGGGCAGGGATGATGCGGTGGGTCATGGCGATATTGGTTGTTCTTTGTACGCAAGTGCTGGCGGCATCCACAGCTGTGCGCTATCCAAAGCCACAAAACCAGCAGGATCATCGCTCTGATTACGCTATTGAGTTGTTGACGGCGGCGCTCTCCCGCAGTGCACCACAACTTCTGGTGCTACCATCCCGGCATGTGATGTCCCGCAGCCGTGCGCTGGAAGAGCTGACCCCCGGTGGCGAAGTCGACGTGGTCTGGACTATCACTTCAGTTGAGCGTGAACAAAAATACCTGCCGGTCCGGATCCCGATTTACTTCGGTTATGGTGGCTATCGGGTGTTGCTGATCCATCATAATCAGGCCAGTCGCTTTGCTGCCTTACGCACGGGAGCACAGTGGCGGGAACTGCGTTTTGCTCAGGTGCATGACTGGCTGGACACCGGCTTGCTGCGTCAGCATGGCTGGCAGGTGCAGGGCGTGTCGCAATATGCCAATTTGTTTCCTTTGCTACTGAAAAACCGTGTCGATGCCGTGCCACGCGGTGTGCTGGAAATAAGTGATGAAGCGGCGCAGTGGCAGGCCGATGGGCTTATCATTGAAAGCCAGTGGCTGCTCAAATATCCGTCGGCAGAATATTATTTTGTCAGTCAGCAAAATCCGCAGTTGGCGCTGGCTCTGGAGCGGGGCTTACAGCAAATGCAGCAGGACGGTAGCTTGCAGCAGCTGTTTGAAAAGCATTTTGCTGCCAAACTTAAAGCGTTAGATTTACCGAAGCGGCGGGTGATCACGATACAAAACCCTTATCTGCCGGTCCGTCCCAGTCGCCAGTAACGGTTGCGTCGAATAGCTCCATTGTGCTGACACTTCTAATCGACCTGACGCGCCAGCTTTAGCAATTGTGCCCCCAGTTTCAGCTGATGAGCCGCCGCCCGTTGTAAATTCACCTGAAAACTGATGCCGTCGGGTGAGGTGATAAGCTGGATCACGCCAAGCTGGCGGTAAGCCTCGTTATTATCTGTGACTATTAATAACGGTGCGCCAGCGAGATCGGCCTGCCACTGTGTCAGCGTGTGGCGATCTGACAATCCCAGCATCAGCACATCACATTGCGGCAACAGCTGTTTGCCGGTCAGTTCTTTGACATCCAGCGGCAGTTTAAGCTCGGCAAAAGCCTGTAACAAAGCCGGATGACCGAGCAGACAAAAGCGGATCTGCGCACGGGGCGGTGGCGGCCATTCAGTGAACTGGGCAAAACGATATAAAAATGTCGCTTTGAGACTGTATTCATCGGCAGCTTGTAGTGGGCCGGTAAGACTGAGCCAGCAAACCAGAGTCAGCAGCGCGCGCTTTACCATAATTGTCAGCTCCAGCTGAGGCTCAGCAAACGACCCGCCTGCACTGTCGGCGGATTCAGCAGCAGTGGTCTGTCGTAGACCGTTTTGTCCAGCAGGTTATAAAGCTGCAGCACCAACTGGTGCTGCGGATGTAACTGAAACCGGAAGCCGGCATTAATTACGCCGTAACCAGGCAATATGCTGTCAGCGACCTGACGCCGGCTCAATCCCAGCGCCTGGATATTCAGTTCGGCCCGCCAAAGTGGCAGCGGCTGCGAATACTGTAGTTTTATTAAATGTTGTGGCGAATTTTGTAGTGGATAACCGCTCGGATCGCGGCCACGTTGCCAGGACCAGGCTGTGGTCAGCATCCGGCCGCCTTCGAGCCGCCAGTCCAGGTCCAGATTCAGCCCATGTTGATGCAACCGTTCGGCATTGCTGAACACTGCATCATCCGGCCTCATGCGGATTAACCGGCGCATATCGGCATCAAACCAGGCTAAGCGGTAACTGAAACGGGGTGACAGACGCTGCTCATACACCAGCTCGGCGGAATTGATCACTTCATCCTGCGGCACCGGCTGGCCAAAGCTGAAGTTGGTGGCAAATTCGTATAAGTTTGCTGCGCGATAGGCCGAACCATATAACACTTTGATTTGTTGCGCCTCAGACCGTTGCCAGACCCAACCGAGCCTTGGACTGATACGATGGCCGCTGACTCTGGATTCGTCATAACGTGCCCCCAACAGCAGGCTTTGCGTTGGATTATATTGCCACTGATCCTGCAGAAAAAACGACCGGCGCTGATTGTGGCCATAATAGCCCTGCAATAGTTCGTCGAA
>CBFGPY010000175.1:0-6091 GCA_965650755.1 uncultured Chromatiaceae bacterium
GCTGTCGGGCGGTGGTTTCCACGGTCAGCCACTGGCGATGGTGCTGGATTACACTTCGATTGCCGCGGCCGAGCTTGGCAATATTTCTGACCGCCGCTGTTACCTGCTGCTGGAAGGCCTGCATGGTTTACCACGCCTGCTGACCAAAGCTGGTGGCTTGAATTCGGGTTTGATGATCCCGCAATACACCACCGCCGCCTTGGTGACGGAAAACAAATCTTTGTGTTTCCCGCCTTCTGCTGACAGCGTGCCAACCTCGATGGGCCAGGAAGATCATGTGTCGATGGGCAGTATCTCAGGCCGTAAACTGAATCAGATCTTAGGCAACTTAGAGAAAATTCTGGCGATTGAACTGATGTATGCAGCGCAGGCGATCGAATTCCGCCGGCCGAACAAGTGCTCAGATTTAATTGAAGAAAATCATGCCATTATCCGCGCTAAAGTGGCAAAACTCGAAGAAGACCGTCTGCTGAAGCCGGATATCGACGCGATGATAAAGCTGGTCCGTACGCAAGCTTTCCACGTTAACTTTGCGCTGAATTGATACAGGAATTTGCCATGAATTTTCAGGAACAAATCAAACAAGGTATTCCGGCCACGCTGCCGGCGGCGAAGCCCTATCCGGCGGATGCCAACCGCGCGCCGAAGCGCAAAGACATTTTAACCAAAGCGGAAAAACAGCTGGCGGTGCGTAACGCGCTGCGCTATTTCCCGGCCGACTGGCATGGTGAATTAGCCGTTGAATTTGCCAATGAGCTCAATGACTTCGGCCGCATTTATATGTACCGCTTTAAGCCGGAATACGCCATTAAAGCGCGGCCGATCAGCGACTATCCGGCGAAGTGCCAGCAAGCTGCTGCCATTATGCTGATGATTGACAACAATTTAGACCCGGCAGTGGCGCAGCATCCGGAAGAGCTCATCACTTACGGTGGCAATGGCGCTGTGTTTCAGAACTGGGCGCAATACCGCTTAACGATGAAATACTTAAGTGAAATGGCGGAAGATCAGACGCTACACATGTATTCCGGCCACCCGATGGGCTTGTTCCCGTCTTCAGTCGAAGCACCGCGGGTGGTGGTCACCAACGGCATGATGATCCCGAATTATTCCAAACCGGATGACTGGGAGCGCTTTAATGCGCTTGGCGTCACCCAATACGGCCAGATGACTGCCGGTTCATTTATGTATATTGGCCCGCAGGGCATTGTACACGGCACCACCATCACAGTAATGAATGCGTTTCGCAAAGTGCTGCCAAAGGGTCAGAGTCCAAAAGGCAAAATTTTCTTAACTGCTGGTTTAGGCGGTATGAGTGGCGCCCAGCCGAAAGCCGGCAATATCGCCAACTGCATTACAGTCTGCGCTGAAGTGAACCCAAAAGCGGCGACCAAACGCCACCAGCAGGGTTGGGTTGATGAGTTGATTGACAACATGCCGGCGCTGCTCACCCGGGTCAAACAAGCCCAGGCACAGCAGGAAGTGGTGTCTATTGCTTATATTGGTAACGTGGTCGATGTGTGGGAAGCCTTTGATGAACATGGCATTTTTGTACATTTAGGCTCAGATCAGACCTCGCTGCACAACCCATGGTCGGGTGGTTATTACCCGGTGGGCATTTCGTATGACGAAGCGAATCGTTTGATCCGCGAGGAGCCGGAATTATTCCGCGCCAAGGTGCAGGATACATTAAAACGCCACGCCGCTATCGTGAATAAACACACTGCTAAAGGCACGTATTTCTTTGACTACGGCAATGCGTTTTTATTAGAAGCCTCGCGCGCCGGTGGCGATGTGATGGCGGACAATGGCATCGACTTTAAATATCCATCTTATGTGCAGGATATCTTGGGCCCAATGTGTTTTGACTACGGATTTGGCCCGTTCCGCTGGGTTTGTACGTCCGGCAATCCGGCTGATTTGGATAAAACCGATGCGATTGCCGCGGATGTCCTGAAGCGCATCATGCTGGAATCGCCGGAAGAAATTCAGCAGCAGATGCAGGACAACATCACCTGGATTTTAGACGCCAAGCAAAACAAACTGGTGGTCGGCTCGCAAGCGCGGATTTTATATGCCGATGCGCAGGGTCGTGCCGAAATCGCCCAGGCCTTTAATGAAGCAATTAGCCGTGGCGAAATAGGCCCTGTGGTGTTAGGCCGTGACCATCACGACGTCAGCGGCACCGATTCGCCATTCCGTGAAACGTCTAACATCTATGACGGCAGCCGGTTTACCGCCGACATGGCCATTCATAACGTCATCGGCGACAGTTTCCGTGGTGCGACCTGGGTGTCCATTCACAACGGTGGTGGCGTTGGCTGGGGCGAAGTGATGAATGGCGGTTTTGGCATGTTGCTGGATGGCTCGGCTGAGGCATCTAAGCGCTTAAAATCCATGCTGTTTTTTGATGTGAACAACGGTATCGCGCGTCGCAGCTGGGCACGCAATAACGAAGCGGATTTTGCTATCCGCCGCGAAATGGCGCGCACCCCAAAACTGCAGGTCACGCTGGCTAATCGCGTTGATGACGAGCTGCTGAACCAGTTGCCGTTTTAACTTTGTACAACAGGCCGGCGCTCGCCGGCCTGCTTCTGTTCGCAGTTGCAGCCTTGCAATGCATCATTTACTCTTCTTTTCAGCGACATAGCTCTATACTGCAATTTGTAGCACGTGAAAAAGCTGTTTTGGCGCCAAGGCGCTGTAGTAAAACCAATCTGCAAAAGGATCCCGATGATGAATAAATTATTAAAAGCCAGCTTGTTGTGCCCGTTGTTGTTGGTTGGTATGCAGCAGGCGACTGCGGCTTCATTCAGCTCAGGCCAGGTCATCGCCGAGCAGCAGTATCAGTTTAACAAGCAGCAGGTGCTGTCGTTTGTTGATCAGGCTGAAGTGCAGCAAAAGCTGATGGAGCTTGGCGTCAGCCCGGCCGATGCCAAAATGCGCATTGCCAGCATGACCTCAGACGAGCTGAACGCGCTGAATACGCAAATGAATGAGATGCCGGCCGGTGGTATTGTTGGTGCCGTGATCACAGTGCTGGCGGTGGTGGCTATTCTTGACCTGTTGGGTGTGACCGACGTTTATCCCTTTATTCGCCCGATCCGGTAAACCCCTTGCAGCTGTTTGGATGGCGCAGCGGCCTGTTGCTGGCGCTGTGCCTGCTGTTGGCGGGTTGTCAGACGCCGCCACAAACCCGGCAGCTGCTGGATAAGCCGCCGGCTTTGCCGCGTCAACACCTGATCGCTGGCGTGCCCTTTTATCCGCAACAGGAATTTTATTGCGGCCCGACCACACTGGCCGAAGTCGCAGCTTTTTATGGCCATCGGCAAGACCCGGTAGCTATAGCGCCTCAGACTTTTATTCCTGATCTGCAGGGAACTTTACAAATTGAAATGGCGGCAGCCACCCGGCAACTGGGGTTGCTGGCTTATACCCAGCGCGGCAGCATGAGCCAGTTGCTCAGTCTGGTCGCTGCTGATATGCCGGTCATTGTGTTACAGAACAACTCCATCAGCTGGTGGCCACAGTGGCATTATGCGGTGGTGATCGGTTATGACCTCGAAAGTGCAGAACTGATTTTACATACCGGCGTGACGCCGAATTACCGGCTGGACTTCGCTACTTTTGAGCGCACCTGGCAGCGCGGCCAATATTGGTTGCTGTTGATGTTACCGCCGGAAAAAACCAGCAACCAGCTGGACCCGTTTTTATATACCAAAGCGGCGCAGGATTTACTGAGCACGCAACAGCACAAAGCAGCTGCCGGCATCAGCACCAGAGCCAAAGCTGGAGCCATTGCTGGTGTGAGTGCACTGGAAAGTGCCACCCGGCAATGGCCGGATTATTGGTTACCGTATTTTTTGCTTGGCAATCATCATAGTGACGGCCAACCTGCCAAGGCCATGCATTGGTTTGCTGCTGGCCTCAATGCCGGCCGCCAGCAGATTGCTTATCTGAACAACTATGCCTTGCTACTGAGCGCTCAAGGCTGTCAGGTACAGGCGACAACATTGCTGGAAGAGGCGCTGCGTCTGGCACCCGATAATGCCAATCTGCTCGACTCGCAAAAACAAATCCAGCAGCAATCGGCCACTGCAAAGTCGATGAACCCGATACAGCCGCTGCTCTGCCCAACCATCCCGCCGCTGAGTACGCACTGAAGTCTGATGTCGCCCGGACTGAACTCACTGCCATATTCCTGGCTAATCATTCATAAAAGCTGAATCTATCATCAACATTCACCCCTTTGTTTGATTTTTCCTGATCTCATATCTTGTGTTCACGGCAAGCGCCGGAAGAAATCAACCGGCTGTAAGTGCGCCAAACCGTCACTGTCAGCCAAGCCAAATCCAAAGAGGAGAGTTATATGAATCGTTTCACCAACAAAACTGTATTAGTCACCGGCGGCAATAGTGGTATTGGCCTGGCAACGGCTATCCAATACGCCAAAGAAGGTGCCCGCGTGGTGATCACCGGGCGGGATCAGGCCACTTTAGATCAGGCCAAAGCACTGATTGGTGCTGACACTATCGCACTGCAAAATGACCAGGGTGATCTGCGGGCAGCAGCTGAACTGGCGCGGATTTTAACTGCGCAGAATATCCGGCTGGACGCGATTTTTATCAATGCCGGGGTGGCGAAGTTTGCCGCCTTCGCGGATATCAACGAAGCCTTGTGGGACCAGACCTTTAACGTCAATGTCAAAGGTGCCTATTTCACCATTCAGGCGCTGACGCCGCTGTTAAATCGCGGTGCGGCCATTGTGCTGAACGGCTCTATCAATGCGCATATCGGCATGCCTTCTTCTTCGGTCTATGCCGCGAGTAAAGCTGCGTTGATTTCACTGGCGAAAACTTTGTCGGCGGAGCTGTTACCGCAAGGCGTGCGGGTCAATGTGGTGAGCCCGGGCCCGGTCGCCACGCCGTTGTATGGCCGCCTCGGTATGGAAGCGGCGCAGCTGGACCAGATGGCCGCGGCCATTCAGGCGCAGATCCCGCTGCAACGCTTTGGTACGCCGGAAGAATTAGCCAGCGCAGTATTGTTTATGTCGTCGGCAGACTCAGCCTTTGTGGTTGGTACTGAGTTGATTATCGACGGTGGCATGAGCCAGCTGTAATTTTGCGCTTGAGTCGCTGAGACATAGCTTAAACAGCCCCGCTTATGGGGCTGTTTTATCCCATGGCGGCGCGCCGGCAAAAACTTCTACCAGATAATCAATTAATACCCGCACTTTGACACTCAAATGGCGGCGGCTTGGATACATCGCCAGCACGTCAATATCCGGCAGTTTATACCCCGGCAGCAGTGGCACTAAAGCTCCGGAGGTGAGATCAGGCCCAATCAGAAAACTCGGTTGCCAGATGATCCCGGCGCCGGCCAACGCCATGGCTCTGGCGGTATCGCCATTATTGGTGTGAATTTTCCCCCTGACTTTCACCTGATGCGCTTTGCCGGCGCTGTCGGTGAAATGCCATTCATCACCGGAATAGAGATAAGTAATACATTGATGGTCACGTAAATCCGCCGGTATTTGCGGTGTGCCAAATTGTTTCAGGTAAGAAGGTGCCGCACAGAGGATATTGTGCGAACTGGCAAGCTTGCGCGCAGCGTGATTGACCGAGCCGCTGCGGGAGATGCGGATCACCAGGTCATAACCTTCTTCAACGATATCCACAACGCGGTCGGTTAGGGTAATGTCCAGCTCCAGCTGTGGATAACGCCGGCTGAATTCCGGCCAAATCGGCGCTAAATGCAAAATGCCGAAGCTGAGCGGGGCATTGATACGCAGTCTGCCGCGCGGCTGTACTGCGGCCGACGACACTAAAGCTTCCGTCTCAGCCACTTCTGCCAGGATGGTTTTACAGCGTTCAAATAACGCCTCGCCACTTTCAGTTAATGACAGCTTGCGCGAGCTGCGATTGAGCAGTCTGCAGCCTAAATAAGCTTCCAAATCATTGATATAACGGGTGACGTTTGCCGGTGAAGTGTCGAGCAAATCAGCCGCTTTACTGAAGCTGCCTTTGTTGACCACCGTCATAAAGATCTCATATGCCCTGAGCCTGTCCATCGCTACTCCAAAGATTCATAA
>CBFGPY010000176.1:0-6078 GCA_965650755.1 uncultured Chromatiaceae bacterium
GGTAAAGCACTTTGTGGTGGTCCCAGAATCGCGACATCGACCTGCTGCAAATAACCACGCGCTTTGGCCGGCTCCTGCAGCGCCAGATACAGCTCACTCAAACGCAGCCGGTGAATAGATTGCTGCAAATCATCTATAGATGGACGCATAAACGGCAATGATTTTTCATAATAATCAACGGCCAAACCAAACTTGCCGAGTAGCTGATAAGTGCGAGCCAGATTGCCATGCGCAACAATAATGTCGTGATGACGGCCACTTGACAGAATCGCATCGAGTGCCAGTTTACGGTAATAGGCGGCATCATCCAGTTGCTCAAAGGCGTGACGGATCAGGGCTTTATTACTATTCAGTTCAAACACAAACTGTGGATCGCGGCTTTTGGCAAAACGCTGCTCGGCATGCAATAACAGCTGCCAGGCTTTGTCATATTGCCCGGCCACCGCCTGCAGATTGGCCAGTTCCAGCACCCGCATCGGGTCAGCAAAGGCCTGATACATCGCATCAAGCTGCCGGCTCGCCAGATCGGTAAAATAAGCGGCTTGTGCCTCGTCGCCACGGGCGATCAACGTCTTCGCCTGATAAAAATACAGCTGAGTTCGCAACGCCGGCGGCGCAGTGCCAATTTTCAGCAGCTGGTTGCTTTCGTCGTATAGTTGACGGAACTGATGATGCACATACAGGTAATCCAGCCGGTACGACTGCAACTTAAACCATTGGAATGTATGCAGCTGTGTCTGTTCCAGCGCCTGCTGCAGTAATTGCAGACAAGGGATGGCCGGTTGCTGCAGACAAAACTCTTCATGGTCGCTCAAATGTTCAGCGGCTTTTGCGCTCAGCAGCAAACCGGCACATAGCAACACAATAAGGATTTGGTTTGATTTCATCAGTCTGGTTGTACCTCAGCAGACTAGCAGCGTCAATCAGTGCCGCACTGGGGGTGCTGTGTTGTGTCCGCCAGCTGTTGTTGCAGGCGCTGATACAGTGGCTGATAAGTCGGCTCAACCAACTGTGGCTTGACCTCAGCCAGCAGTTGGCGGGCGCCCGGCAGGTCCTGCAACTGACAATGTAACTGACTGAGGCGCAACAACCGCATTTGCCGGCGCACATCGTCTGCCCCCGGAACTAACCACTGTAACGCTTGCTGATAATATTGCTGCGCCAGGCCATATTGGCCGAGCAGCTGATAAGTCCGGCCCAGATTGCCATAAGCGACACTGATTTTGCCCTGATCACCGCTCGGCAGAATGGCATCTAACGCCAGTTTACGTGAATAGGCAGCGTCGGCCAGCTGCCCCTTCGCCTGCTGCACCAGTGCTTTGTTGGTATAAAGCTCAAACATAAACACCGGGTCTTTGCTTCTGGCAAAGCGTGCTTCCGCTTGTTGTAACAACTGCCAGGCTTGTTCCTGTTGCCCCATGACTGTCTGCAGATTGGCCAGTTCCACCAGCCGCAATGGATCTGCAAATGCCTGAAATAACTGGGTTAAATCTGCGCTGGCTAATTCGGCATAATGTTGCGCCTGCAACAGCTGACCATTGCTGTGCAGAATTTTCGCCTGATAGAAATACAGCTGAGTGCGGAACACCGGCGGTACATCTTCCAGCTGCAATAACTGCTGTGTTTGTTGCGCCAGCTGCTGATCCAGGTGTTTATCAAACAAATAGTCGAGCTGATAAGCTTTCAGCTGATACCAGCGTACGGAAAAAGGTTCAGCGCTGCTCAGCTGTTGCTGCAGTACTGCCAGACAATCCTGCCGGCCAGCCGTCTGGCACAGGATCTCATGATCGTTAAGGTGCTCAGTTGCCACAGCCGCCGGTACCCCGAGCGACAACCAAGCAGATAACAGCAGCAAGCTCTGATTCATACGACACAATTAATCAATTAAGTTGCTGGTGTTTTACCTGCTGACCGCGCTTTGGTCAATCACTGTGATGGCAAAGCCTTAGCGGCAGTTGCTGCAAAGTAAAAAATTCAGCAACTTATCCTAAAAATACAGCGTGTTGCCATACACAGCACTAAGCCCCAGCCTGCTGCGCCGCGCAGCGGTCGGCCCAGTCGAGAGCTGCTGCAGCCGGGGCAAACACCAGCTCTGTCTGCGGCTTCAGCAAAAGCAGCAAGGCTTCTGCCCGCTCCGCTGATGGCAATTTCGCGCTGATGATTTGACTAAACTGCTGTTGCTGTAACAGCAAGCGCTGCAGTTGAGCTGATTTGGCTGCGACGCTACTCAGCTGCTGCTGTTGCTGTGAAAACGCCTGTTGCCACAGCGGCCAGTCAGCGGGCAACTGACAGGGCGCTGCCTTGGCAAAACCTTGCTGCAACGCCAACAGCGCCGGCGGCTCCAGTACCAACGCATCAGCCAGTTGGGTTAAAGGCTCGTCCAGCTGATAACGGCCAGCGCCAGTTTTTAAGTGGTGGCGGCCATAATAATGCAGCGGTTGCAGGTACAGACTGAAATCCTGCAGTGCCCGGCTTTGCGCGTTAGTCAGCCCCCCCAGTTCCCGCTGCGCCCATTGCTGTAAGCTGGCGCTGGCCTGAGCCCGGTGCCTGAGGCCTATCTGCGCGGCATAGTCATCTATGACGCTCAGGCGTTGCGCCAGCTTTGCCGTTGCAACCGAAGCAGTCACAGCCGGTGACCAGAACCGCTCAGCCACCACAAATAATCGTGGCCAGAGTTTAACATCGAGCAATTCCGGCGCGACCAGCTCTGTCCAAAGCGCGGCCTCGCCGCCCCAAATCAGTTGCTGCTGTGCATCTGTTAATACCGCTGTGTTGGCAAGGGCGGTATAAGGCTCAGCTTTTAAGGTCAGCGGATAACTGTGATTGCCAATCAGCGCCAGCGCCTGGCCGGGTTTGCCATGCTCCAGCACAAAACGCAGCTGCACCGGGCCGAGGTAATTGTTGGCGTCAACCCGCACTTGCTGTGTGTTTGCCAAAGACGCGTTGGCCAGCGGCCAGCTGCGCACTTGGGCCGGCACCACACCGCGGCCTGTTGCGCTCAGACTGCCCTGCCAGTCACCGTTTTTTGTCTGCGTTAACCGCAGTGTGCCGGTTACCGCCTTGCCGTTGAGGCGCTGCAGACTATAGGCAAACTGCAGTTGTTGCTGCGCCTGTGTTGGAAGCCTCACCGGCGCTGTCACCGCCAGCGGGTCGTTTTGCGCGTGATAAGAAGCGGGCTGCGGCATATCAAGGTAAAACCCGGCCGATAACAGCGCCGGATGACCGGCTCTGACCGCTGCGCCCAGCGCGTCCTGGCCTTGCCAGCTTTGCACCACCGTATTTTTCGGCAGCTGCGGATGCAAGGTTTCGTCCCAGCCAATCATCCGGCGCTGTTGCTGCTTGAGCAGCGCCGCAAGTTGCTGATTAAACCAGGCTTGCAGCGCATGGCCATCTGCCAGGCTTTGCTGTTGCATCAACTGCTTAATCTTGCTGTTCGCCAGCCAATAATCGGCTTTGACTTCGTCGCCGCCAATGTGCAGATATGGATCCGGAAACAGCTGGCGCCACTCGGTCACTAAGGCCTGAATAAACTGCCAGGTCGCAGCATTGCTGAGATCCAGCACAGGTGCAAACACGCCAAAACGCCGCTCCGGCGGCAAAGGCTGCACACCAGTTTTATCCAGCATCGCATCAGGCCAGGCTAATAATTCCGGATACGCCATGCCAATCGCTGAAGCATGGCCCGGCACGTCCAGCTCCGGCACCACCCGGATGCCCCGCGCTGCGGCATAAGCCACCAGTTCGCGCACTTGCTGCTTCGTGTAAAACTGGCCCTGGCTGGCCAGCTGGTGCAGTTTGGGATAAGCCTCAGACTCAATCCGCCAACCCTGATCATCGGTTAAATGCCAGTGCAACACATTGAGTTTGGCCGCTGCCATACCATCCAGCGTGCGGCGAATATCAGCGAGCGGAATAAAGCGCCGCGCACTGTCGAGCAATAAACCGCGCCAGCGAAACCGCGGTTTATCGCTGATCTTCAGCTGCGGCAGCTGGCAGCTATTGCCGTCACAACTGATCAGCTGGCTCAGAGTCATCAGGCCATACAACACGCCGGTGCTGCTGTGCGCATCGAGGCGGATTTGCTCCTTACTGATTTGTAGCTGATAACTTTCGTCATCATCCGGGCCCGGTAGCGGAATGGCCTCCCGATAGCGGATCTGCAGCTGTGCGCCCGCAGCAGGCGCGGCTTTAAACGCCAGCTGTGGCTGGAATTGAGCCAGCAGTTGCAGTGCTTGCCTGACCGCAGCACTGTCCGGCCCGTCTACCGCCACAGCCACACTGTGTGGCAGTGGCAGCGTGCCGCTGCCAGCTTGTAACTTTGCCGGCTGCGGCATTAACACGGGGTCGGCCTTTATCGTTGCAGCAAAGAGCGGTGTAACCACACAGATAAACATCAGCAGCTGTCGCATGCTCAGGCTCCTTGCAAGCTGATTTGCGGCATCAATTCCCGCGGGATAATAGCGCCATGTTGTTGCACCACCGCCGCCGCCAGCTGATGGCCGGCCTGCGCAGCCGCCACCAAATCCGCCGCGACCAAATCATCAGGCGCAGACAAAAAACGGGCGAGAAATCCGGCAGCAAAGGCATCGCCGGCACCGCTGCTGTCGACCAGCTGACGTACTTGCTGCGCTTCGACTTGTAGCTGCAATGCTGCTGTGCCAATCCAACAAGGCGCGGCACCACATTTAAGCAGCACGGTGCGGGCGCCGGCGTGAAGTGCGGCGTCGACTAAAGCCGCCGGTCCTGAATCCGGAAGTTGCCAAATCAGCCGCTCGTCGCTGTCGGTGAGTAATGCCAGCGTACACAGGGGCAATAGCAATTGTTGCCAGCGGCAAGCTGTGGTCGTCGGCCACAGCAAAGGCCGGAAATTATTGTCGTAAATCAGCCAACCCCCACGGCCAACAAAGCCTGCCACCGCCTGATACAGCCGCTGCCGGTCTGGCTCGGTCAAAATCGCCAGGCTAATGCCACTCAGGTACAGCGCATCCAGACTGCCATCCGCCAGCACCAGCTCTAAATTCGTCGGGTCCCCGCTGAAATACTGCCGCACCGCGCTGTCGTCGCGCTGATAACGAAAACTGCGCTCACCGTGTTTATCGATATCAATCCAGTATTGGCCGAGGCTTTTCTCCGGATGTATACCTGCGCGCAGCATAAAACCTTCAGCGCTGAGCCTTGCCTGAAGTTCAGCACTGGCTGCGTCGCGTCCCAGCAGCGTGAAATACTGCACCTCGATGTTGAGCCCATGCTGAGTACTCAACCGGTGCAGATACAAAGCAGTATTGAGCGTATCACCGCCAAAACCAAAGCCAGCGCCATCGGCGCGGTGCTCCCGCATCACTTCACCAAAAAAACCGATGCGCATCAGCCAGCCTCCGCTTCAGTGGCAGCCGGATAGCTGACGGTTTTCTCTGCGCCGGTCGCCGGTTGATCTGTGACGCGCCCAGCCGCCAGCAACGCCAGCGCCTCAGTGCGGCTCAGCGCTACGGGTGCCGACAACAGACTGGCAACAACAGCGGCCAGCAAACTTAATACCGTCGCCGGGATCACCGGATTGCCCCAAAATGCCAAAGCACCCGGCCACCACAACACCAACATCGACACCAGCGGTGCCGTCGCCAAAGCCGCCAGCGCCCCGGTTTTATTCAGTCGGGTCCAGCGCAGGCCAAGCACGGCAACCGCAAACAAGCCAGACAACACCATGCCAACCATCGTCGTGATATAACCGATGATATTGTCGGCCAGCAGGGCAAAACCCAGCGCCAGCGCCACCACAGCGACCAACCCGAGCCGCGACAACAGCACCACTTGATCCGGTGCTGGTAAACGGCCAAACAGCGCTTTATACAAGTCGCCAACTAATACCGACACACCGGCAATCGCATCGGAACTCGCGCTCGACAAAGTCGCGGAAATACCGGCCAGCAGCACTAAGACCCCAAGCGCCAGCGGCAAGGTATTCAGCGCCAGAAAAGGGAAAGCATAAGAGGGATTGGACAAATCTGGCGCCAGCTGCAAAGCCGCGAGGCCCAGCAGCGCCGGGATCAGCGAGAAAAACAGATACAGCCCGCCCGACCA
>CBFGPY010000177.1:0-6037 GCA_965650755.1 uncultured Chromatiaceae bacterium
AGCACAAGGTAGGAAATTTTTCTTAAGCATCTGTTTATAAATATAAAAAAGGGGAACTTTAATGTGGAAATGGTCTGGGCGTTTGTTGCTTTTAGCACTGTTAGTGCTGGCGGCATTGGTGGTCAATGCGGTCTGGTATAAACCGTTATCGAGCCGGGTATTTTACGAGCGGGTCTTTTTAGAGTTTGGCTTGCAAAGCCCGGAGCTCCTTAGCCAACTGCGCATACTCGAGGGTTTTGGCATCCGCGGCCACAATGCGGAACTGGACGACCGCTCGCAGGCCAGTGGTGATAAACAGTTCGCCAAATTAAAAACGGACCTGGCAACTTTGCGTAGTTACGACCGCGAAAGTATGACAGATGCGGAGAAGCTTAATTACGACATGCTGGAATGGTTTATGGCCCACCAGGCCGAAGGGGAAAAGTGGCGTTACCACGACTATCCGGTCAACCAGCTGTTTGGCGTACAGAATATGTTGCCACGCTTTATGGTCAATACCCATCAGCTGAAAGATAAAACCGATGCAGAACAATATATCAGCCGGTTACAACAGTTTGACCGGGTCTTTGGCCAGGTGGTGGAGGATTTAAATATTCGCGCCGCTAAAGGGGTAGTGCCACCACGTTTTGTACTGGAAAAAGTACTCAGTGAAGTCAAAGGCCTGACGGCTGGTGCAGTCGAGCAGCAACTGCTGTATACACACTTCACTTCAGCAATTGCCAAAATCGGAGGCCTGAGCGAAGCTGAGCGCGCCAAGCTGACCACTGATGTCAAAGTTGCGATTGAGCAATCGGTAGTTCCGGGATATCAGAAGCTGACCGGTTACCTGACGGATACGGTCGCCAGCGCAACGACTGACGATGGGGTCTGGAAGTTGCCGGATGGTGAACAGTATTACGCTTATACCCTGAAACAACACACCACCACAGACCTGACACCGGAACAAATTCATCAGATGGGCCTTGCTGAAGTGGCGCGAATTCAGCAGGAAATGCTGAGTATCCTGCACGCACAAGGCATCAGCGGCGACAATGTCGCGCAAATGATGACGGCGTTAGGTGATGACCCAAGATTCTTATATCCGGACAGCAATGAAGGCCGGCAGCAAATTCTGGCGGACTATAAAACCATTATTGCTGATATTGAAACTAAACTGACGCCGGCTTTTAACATGAGGCCTAAAGCACCGATGGACGTGCAGCGCGTGCCGGAATTTGCCGAAAAGACTTCAGCCGGTGCTTATTACAACCCACCGGCAATGGATGGTTCCCGGCCCGGCGTGTTTTTTGCCAATTTGTATGACATCCGGGCGACACCCAAATTTGGTATGAAAACACTGGCCGTGCATGAAGGCATTCCGGGCCATCACTTCCAAATCGCTATTCAGCAGGAACTCACAGGCTTGCCGACCTTCCGTAATATTCTGCCTTTTACCGTCTATGCCGAAGGCTGGGCGCTTTATACCGAGCGGCTGATGGCCGAGTTGGGTCTGTACCAAAACGACCCTTTTGGTGACTTAGGACGCTTACAGGCTGAATTATTCCGTGCTATCCGGCTGGTGGTTGATACGGGTCTGCATCACAAACGCTGGACGCGGGAACAGGCGATTGCTTATATGTCCGGCAACGCCGGTATGGCAAAATCTGATGTTGAATCTGAGATTGAGCGTTATATCGTCATGCCCGGCCAGGCCTGCGCCTATAAAGTCGGCATGATGAAATTGCTGGAACTGCGCGGCAAAGCACAGCAGGAACTGGGCGAGAAATTTAAGCTGACCGATTTCCATGATGTAGTACTGCAAAACGGCTCTATGCCACTGGCCATTCTGGAGCGGGTGGTGGACCAGTATATCGCGGCGAAAAAAGCCGGCTGATAGCCGGCTCAATCCGCAGAGATCTTCAAGTGATAAAAAAGGCGCCGGATGGCGCCTTTTCTTTTAGGGAGTGAGCTGTTATTGCGCCGTGTGGCGTTTATCCAGTACATCCAGTTTGACGGTCTTCACGCCGGCAACTTGCTGCAGTTGTTGTGTCAGCTGCAGTAAATCGGCATTGGCACCGGCCTGTAACATTTGCAGCTGGCCTTGACGCAGGCTTTTCAGTGGCTTTAAACCCAGCTGTGCAGCGGCAGTATTCAGCGCGGCGACGTTTTGGGTCAGTACGCTGATGCGGCCTGTCACAATCGCCAGTTCACCACTCATCAGGTTCCGCACCACAGTGTTTTGAGTCACTGCCGCAGGTTTAGCCTGTGCGGGATTGGCATAGACTTTGTGGTCACCGAGGGTGGTCACTGCGTCTGCAGTTAATACGGTATCAGCTGTCGTTGCGCTAAAACCTGCAACTGTTACGTAGGTACCGAAAGTCGCCTGTAATGGCCGTTCCGTGCCGGCTGCTGTGTCTTGCGCTGTGGCTGTAACAGTGTTTTGCACCTGCAGTTCCGGGATCTCGCGAACCTGCTGTGCCTGGGCCAGTGGCAGGCTCAGTACCACTGCCAGTGTCATCATTGATTTATACATGTTATGGAGCTCCCGGCTTAGTGGCCAAATACACGGATCGCAACACCTTCAACCGTGGAAGGGGCTGTATTGTTCAGATAACCTTTGGTTTTCAACAAACCGCCGGTGGCTTTGATATCCGCACCGTTGGCATCCAGTACTTTGATTTTCCAGGTGCCTTTGGCTTTTTCACCATAAAACGCCTGCGACAACATCACTGAATCCTTCAAAATATAACCCTGATAGAAATCCGCACCTGCCGCAGGCATCAGCAGCGCTTGTTTTGAGCTCAGCAGCACACTGCGGGTACCCTGTGGCGATGTGACTTCAACGGCAAGGTCAGCACCTGCGGTGGTATGGAACTCTTTGTACAGAGCGCCTTTATCATCGACACCTAAGGTCATTTCGCTGTTTGCCACTGTCAGGCGGAACTGGGCACCTTCCAGCGTGATATCATCTGCAACATCAATGCTGAATTCAGCACCTTTAATGGAGTTATCCGGCACTGTGCTGGTCAGTTTTTCCGGTTTTGTGGCGTAGATGCCAAGTCCGGTCCAGGCAGCCAGTTTCAGCTCTCCCAGATTGGCCTTATAGTTCTTGGCCATTTCGACCGCTTTACCGGCATTCACCCGGCCATAACCGTACAGGTTATTGTGTTCAAAACCGGCTTTGTTCTTCACCCAGCCAGCATGCGCAACGAATTCACCATCAGGTAAAGTCAGCTTGACCGGTGCATTGTTCGCATCCACTTTGGTTGAAGTACTGACCAGAATATGCCGTACATCACGGTAAGTCAGCGCGGGGTTTGCCGACAGGATCAGGCTCACCACACCCGCTGTATTTGGCGCCGCTGAGCTGGTGCCGTTAAAGCTGTTGGTATAGTTACAGCTGCTGTTGTCTTCATGACCCGGATTGTTAAACGGATAAATGGCGCCGAAATAACCCGGACCAAAATATTCGTCGTAGAAATCAGCAGAAGCAAAACTGGAGTAACCGCGCAGACAGGTCATCTGGTCTGTGGTCACCATGGCTGGTGCGGTGTCGCCATATTCACCGGCAGGCGCCACGACTAACAGGTTCGCACCTGCCGTGGAGTAGCTGGTGTGTTTACCATCTGAATTGACCGCGCCGATGCTGAAGTAATACGGTGATGACTGTGAGTTTTCCATGTTAGCGTTATAGCAGGTCAGACCCAAAGTACGGGCACCGCTGGCGCTACAGAAGTTGTTTTCCAGCGTGCTGCGACCAGACAGGAACGAGTTACCGCTGGACTTGGTATTGACCACACCTTTGCCGCTACGCAGCTCAGTGGCTGTGAATTCCTGCAGCGCTTCTTCCATTTCGTCATACGCCAGGGCTGTAGGGTAGGTGATGCCATAACTGCGGTTAAAAACTGCGACCGGCTCACTTGGCGTGATGCCGCTGCCCGGAATGCCGTGTGACAGGAAATATGCCAAATCTGACTGGGCTTCCAGGTAATTCATGCCAATCAGTTTGGTATCAGGGGCAACACCATGGCCACCTTTGCCGTTCCAGCCGACTGCGGCAATCAGCCCGGCTACGCTGGTGCCGTGGTCGCCATCGACGGCGCCATTGGTTGGATCTGTTGGATTTAATGCGCCTTCAACAAAATTCAGTGAACGGTTTGGCAACACGTTGGCTTCTAAATCTTCATGAGCGATTTCAAGGCCGGAGTCAACGACTACAGCGATGGTATTTTGCCCCGTCACGCCCTGGCTGTATGCCGCTGCGACGTTCATGTCTTCACCCGGGACCAGGATTTTTTCCCAGTTGGCCATCCGGGTCTTCGCCAGTTTCACCGCATCTTCTGCGGACAGGCCCTGTGCCTGGAAACTGTCTACCAGATAGTCATACAGACCTTCGCCCAAAGCATAGGCTTTTTGACCGGTGTTACGCAGATGCCATTGCTGATTCAGCAGCGGATCTGTGGCGGCTGCCGGGATCTCCAGCGCAGCAGTGGCAGTGAGGAAACCATCGCTGACCACATACTGCAGGCTGCTGGCCTGGCCCTGTTGTGGAGTGTACACAAAGTTGAGCCCCTGCACTGTTAAAGTGCCGCCCTTGAGGTTGTAAACGCCATTGACCGGAGTCACAGCTTTGCCAGCCTCGAGAATTTCGGTGACTTGCAGGTTGTCGCCATCAATATCTGTGGCTTTGAAAGTACCGGTTTGCGGTAACCAGCTTTTACCGGCAGCGATGCTGACATTGACCGCAGTCGGGGCGTTGTTTTTGTCGCCACCGCCACAGGCGCTGAGCGCGAGCAGTACTGCAGCGGAGAGCGCAGATTTCTGAATAAAATGCATAACAAATCCTGGATTCTGATTTTCTTGGTTGGCCCTGATTGGGCAACTGCTTCAGGCAGTTCTACCGGATGCTAGCATTTTGAGGCTGAAAGTCACTAAAAAGTTAAAAAGTGTAATTTTGTTGGTTGTTTTTTGTTCGGTAAATAAAAAGCCCCGCACGATGGCGGGGCTTATGGCGGCATGAGCTGTTGGGTTAAACCGGTTGCTGCTGAGTGATGCAGTGGACGTTACCACCACCGAGCAGAATTTCCCGACCAGGTACCGTCACTACCTGATGTTGTGGAAATACTTTTGCCAGAATATCCGCAGCGACTTTATCCATAGGGTCATCAAAAGTTGGCAGAATTAAACCACCGTTGCACAGATAGAAATTGATGTAAGAGCCGGCCAGACGCGCTTCGGCTTCACGTGGGACTGCGGCACCTGTCAGGTCAACACTGGCGTATTCTTCCGCTTTGGCCAGTAACGGCCCCGGAACCGGCAGTTTATGCACGATAAAAGGCCGGCCTTTGGCATCTGTACTATTTTCTAATACTGTCAGCGCCGCGCGTGAACGTGCGTATTGCGGGTCGGCTTCGTCATCGGTCCAGGCCAGCAGGACTTCGCCCGGGCGGACAAAACAGCACATATTATCGACGTGACCATCGGTCTCGTCGTTAAAAATGCCTTCTTCCAGCCAAATAACTTTATCAATACCGAGGTAATCACTCAGCTGTTGTTCAATCTGCGATTTGGTCAGATGCGGGTTGCGGTTAGGGTTCAATAAACATTCGGCAGTGGTCAGCAAAGTGCCTTCACCGTCGGTATGAATAGCGCCGCCTTCGAGCACAAAGCCCTCAGTCCGATAACGTGGCAGGCCTTCGATATTCAGCACTTTTTGCGCGACCTGATCGTCGCGCTGCCAAGGGAAGTACAGACCACCGTTCAGGCCGCCCCAGGCATTAAAGGTCCAGTCGATACCACGCACTTCTTTGCCGTTAGTGACAAAAGTTGGGCCGGTATCCCGGCACCAGGCGTCATCGCTGGAGACTTCGACGACCCGGATTGGGTGTACTGTTGGCTCCAGGCTGAGCTGTGCCTGAGCATTCGCGAACTGATTGGCCGACGCCATCACAGTCACCGGCTCAAAACGGGCGATAGCGCGGATCACTGCGGTAAAGGCTTGTTGCGCAGGTTTTGCCCCCATCCGCCAATTGTCGGTGCGCTCCGGCCACACCATCCA
>CBFGPY010000178.1:0-6019 GCA_965650755.1 uncultured Chromatiaceae bacterium
TCACGCCCGTATCCCGGATACCCATTTAGTGATGCATGGTTCGAGCTCAGTACCGCAAGACTGGCTGGCGGTGATCAATGAGTACGGTGGTGCAATTCCGGAAACTTACGGCGTGCCGGTTGAACAAATTCAGCAAGGGATCAAATTTGGCGTCCGCAAAATCAACATCGATACTGATTTGCGTTTAGCCTCCACCGGTGCAATTCGCCGCTTTATGGCGCAGCACCCGGCAGAGTTTGATCCACGCAAGTATTTACAGGAATCTGTCAAAGCCATGATGGAGATCTGTAAAGACCGCTACCAGGCATTTGGTTGTGCCGGGCAGGGGTCGAAAATCAAAGCCATTTCGCTGGAAAAAATGGTGAAGTTGTATGATTCGGGTAAATTGACACCGAATATAAAATAAGCAGAAAAATGAATGTTCTATTAAATTTTCAAGACAGAAATTTAATAGACGCATTCCGGGTAATTCTGTAAGCGAATATTGCAGTAAAACAGGTCTGGCTGGCTGTCTTTGTTATATTGACAACCACTGGTTTTGCTGCAATGATGCGGGCGGTTTACCCTCTAACCAGGTCATTCTTTTTTACAAGTTTGGCCTTCAAAATACAGGTTACGTTAATCAGCAATTATTGGTTGGGAACTATGTCTAACAATAACATTCGTAAAAACCTGATCGCATCGGCAATCGTTGGTGCTTTCATGTTCGGTGGCGTTGCTCAAGCAACGACTCTCGCAGAAGTCACCAATACCGGTGTCCAGGCTGCTAAAGCATCTGCAGCTTCTCAGGAAAAAATCAACAACATCTATGATCAGTCTCAGGAACTGCTGGCGGAATACCGCGCACTGGTTGAACAGACTGAAAACCTGAAAGTTTACAACGACCACGTAAACACTCTGGTTGCTGACCAAAATGCTCAGCTTGCTTCTTTAGACAAGCAAATCGGTACCATCGAAGGTACTAAGCAAGGCATCGTTCCTCTGATGTATAAAATGGTCGACACGCTGGAAGCTTTCATCAAAGCTGACATGCCAATCGACATCACCAAGCGTTTAGAGCGCGTACAGCGCCTGCGCGATGTATTGGGTAATTCAAACGTCAACACGTCTGAAATGTACCGCCTGGTGATCGAAGCGTACCAAATCGAAAAAGATCTGGGTACTGCCATGGTTACTTACACTGACAAACTGAACGTAGATGGTACAGATATCTCTGTAAACTACGTATATGTTGGCCGTGTTGCTCTGTTAGCTCAGACACTGGATGACAAACGCGCGTGGATGTGGAACAAAACCACAGCAAAATGGGATGAACTGGGTCCTGAGTACCTGGAATCAACCAAGTTAGCGATTCGTGTTGCGGGTAAACAAGCTGCCCCAGAATTATTAAAACTTCCAGTGTTAGCAGCGGAGTAAGAATAAATGAAGAAAGTGTTCAAAGGTTTAATGATTGCAGCTGCTGTGACGATGTCTGCCGGCGTTTGCTTAAACGCTGCTGCTGACACGGCTAAACTGGACCAGCTGTTAGAACAAGTTAAGAAAAACCGTTCTGCTGACGCCAAACTGGATGCTGCCCGCGAGCAGGAATTCCTGTCTGACCGTGCTGACAAACAAGCTTTACTGAGCAAAGCAAAAGCTGCTTTCGCTGCTGAAGAAGCACGTGGCAAGTCTCTGACACAACAGTTCGCTGACAACGAAGGCAAACTGGCTGCGAAAGAACAAGAGCTGCAAACTGCGCAAGGTACACTGGGCGAAATGTTCGGTATCGTTCGTGGTAACGCCACTGAAACTATCGGCTCTATCGCTACTTCTAACATCAGTGCACAGTATAAAGGCCGTGAAGAGTTACTGAAAAAACTGTCAGTGGCTAAAGAACTGCCAACTATCACTGAACTGGAAGAACTGTGGATCGCTCTGCAAACTGAAATGACTGAGTCGGCAAAAGTTTCTAAGTTCGACGGTAACGTTGTAAACCTGGATGGTACTTCTGCTCAGGCAAACGTTGTTCGCGTTGGTTCTTTTGTACTGATCTCTGACAATGGTTACCTGGTATACAACGCTGATACCAAAGAAATGCAACCTCTGGGCAAACAGCCTGAGTCACACATCCTGTCTGACGCATCTGCTTTCAAAGGCGCTGCTGCCGGTGAAGTGAAGCCTGTGTATATCGACCCAACAGGTGGTAACCTGCTGCGTCTGAAAACTCAGGAAGCTTCTCTGGAAGACCAGTTCCACCAAGGTGGTACAGTTGGTTACGTAATCACTGCATTACTGTTCCTGGGTCTGATCATCGGTGTGATTCGCTTCTTCGCTCTGACCGCTGCTCAATCAGGTATCAATGCTCAGCTGAAAAATCTGGGTGCTCCTTCTGAGAAAAACGCTCTGGGCCGTATCCTGAAAGTTTACCATGACAACAAAAAAGCTGACGTGGAAAACCTGGAACTGAAACTGGACGAAGCCATCATGCGCGAAACTCCGGCAATTGAATCTGGTATCGGTATGCTGAAACTGATCGCTGCTGTAGGTCCACTGCTGGGTCTGTTAGGTACAGTAGTTGGTATGATCGGTGCGTTCCAGATGATTACTCTGCACGGTACTGGCGACCCGAAAATCATGGCTGACCAAATCGCGATGGCGCTGGTTACCACAGTTCAAGGTCTGTTATGTGCTCTGCCAATGCTGTTCGTTCACGCGCTGTTACAGTCTAAATCAAACTCAATCCTGCATATCCTCGATGAGCAAAGCACTGGTCTGATTGCTGCTCACGCGGAGAAGGAGAAAGCATAATGCATAGCCTGATAGAGCTTTGGGAATCTGTCAGGGATTTTATCGCTACCGGCGGCAGCGTTTTATATATTGTCGCCTTCGTGCTCTTTGCGATGTGGGTGTTGATCATAGAGCGCTTTTGGTTTGTGACCCGGGATTATCCAGTCTTACGCGACAAAATCGTGTCTGAGTGGAATGCCCGGACTGACACAACCTCTTGGTATGCACATAAAATCCGTGATGCGTGGGTATCTGAAGCCTCAGCCAAGCTGACTCAGCGCATGAACGTCATCAATACTTTGATTGCCGTTTGTCCGATGGTTGGTTTGTTAGGCACAGTAACCGGCATGATCGCAGTGTTTGAAATCATGGCACTGCAAGGAACCGGTAACCCAAGACTGATGGCGGCAGGTATTTCAATGGCAACAATCCCGACAATGGCCGGTATGGTTGCATGTTTATCTGGCGTTTTCGTGGCGTCCAAATTGGAAGGTAAGATCAAGTCAGCGATCCACGAATTAGCTGACAGCTTACCGCATCATTGATAGAGAGTAATTTATGGCACGTAGAAATAAACGTGAAGCCGAAGAAGCTGCAATTGACTTGACGCCAATGCTGGACGTTGTATTCATCATGCTGATCTTCTTCATCGTAACCACTTCTTTCGTCAAAGAGGCTGGTATTGATGTAAACCGTCCAAAAGCGGCCAAAGCACAGTCTAAACCTTCTGCAACTATTTTCGTTGCTATCCGTGCGAACGGTGAGATCTGGTTGGACAAACGTGCAGTTGACGTTGAGCGTGTTGGCGCGACAATTGAAAAATTGTTAGCTGAGTCACCAACGGATACAGTCATTGTTCAGGCCGACAAAGAAGCGAAACACGGTGTGGTCGTTTCTGTAATGGACCAAATTAAGCTGGCAGGTATTGAGAAGATCTCAATCGCGGCGGAGAACAAGTAATATGGCCCGGTTATTACTTTCACTCTTAGTCGGTGCGGTAATAACGTTTTTCCTGTATGTACTGATGGCGTACCTGGTTGATGCAGATGATACGTTCAGCAGTGCGAAGAAGGAATCTATCGTTATTGAGATAAACTCGACGCCGCCTGAGTCTAAAGCTCAGACCCGGACTCGGGTACCGCCACCGCCACCGCCACCACCGCCAGAGCCGCCAAAGCAGCAGGTTGTGCAGGAAGCCTCTAGTACCGACGCTGGTACTATCGGTTTCAACGCACCAACTGTTGATGTAGGTGGAGTCAGCGGCGGTATCGGTGACCCGGCAAGTGCCATGATGCGTGATGGTGACGCCACACCTATCGTTCGGATCGAACCGAAGTATCCTGTACAGGCTGCTCGCGACGGTATCAACGGTTGGGTAAAAATGCGTTTCTCTATCATGCCGGATGGTTCTGTAGATGAAATTGAAGTAGTTGATGCTGAGCCGAAGCGGGTATTTGACCGTGAAGCAATTCGTGCATTAAAACGTTGGAAGTACTCACCAAAAATTGAAAACGGTCAGGCGTTAAAGCAGACTGGGATCATGGTGCAGTTAGACTTCAACCTTGATAATGCCGGAGGTTAAGTATGAAATTTAACAAACTTACATCTGCATTGATGGTGTTTGCTGCAGTCGGCGTAGCCGCTCTGCCAGTGAGCTCAGCGTTCGCAGCTCCGGACGCAGCTAAGATTGCTGAGCGTAAAGCGAAGAAATCTCAGGCTGTCGGCGAAAAAGTTGGTAAAGCAATCGGTAAAGCTTATGAGCTGTATGGCCAAAATAAAGTCGGTGAGGCACTGGCTTTATTAGAGCCAATCGAAGCGTCAAACACCTTTGATAAGGCTTATTTAGATAAATTTATCGGTCAGCTGTATATCGAAAAAGACCCAGCTAAATCATTAAGCTACATGATTAAAGCGGTTCAACCTGATGTACTTGGTTTTACTGACCAGGCGACTTTACTTCGTAACATCGGCGATTTAAGCCTGATGGCGAAAAAGTACGAGCAGGCGATCACTTATTACAACAAGTGGTCTGATTTTACAGGCGAAATGGACGCAAACGTCGATCTGCGTATTGCTAACGCATACTACGAAATGAAGCAGTATGCCAAAGTGATTGCGCCGGCGGACCGTGCCATTGAACACTCTAAAACGCCGAAGAAAGAGCCGTACCAAATGAAGTTCGCTTCATACTACGAGCTGAAGCAGACTAAGAAAGCAATCGAAGTTCTGGAAACAATGCTGCCATTGTTCCCGAATGAGAAGCAGTCTTGGGTGATGTTAGGCCAGTTTTACTCTGTTGATGAGCAATACGATAAGGCATTGGCCATTATCGATATGGCTTATAAACAAGGTTTATTGAAGACAGAAAACGAGATCAAACTGCTCGCTAACCTGTACAACAATAACAACGTGCCGTACAAAGCCGCTGCATTGCTGGAAAAACACTTAACTGCTGGTTTGCTGAAGAATGACCGGTCAATCCTGATGAGTATCGCAAGTTCATATTCGTCAGCCCGTGAATTCGAAAAAGCTGCGAAGTTCTACGGTATGTTAGGCGCTAAAGAAAATGACGGTGATGCATATCGTCGTCAGGGTGATGCATTAGCTATGGCGAACAAAAACGCTGAAGCTGCTGCTTACTTACAAAAAGCTTTAGAAGTCGGTACCAAAGATAAAGGTAAAGTGCATGTTTCTTTGATCGGTGCTTATTTCTATCAGGGTAAAATGCGGGAAGCCTATCAACATGTTCAACTGGCTCGCCAGAATGGACAGGAAAAGATGGCTAACTCATGGGGCCCTTACGTGAAAGAACGCGCTGAGAAAAAAGGCATTAAGCTCTAAGCTCAGACCTTAAAAAACCCGCCAACTGGCGGGTTTTTTTATGTGCCGGAGAACGTGCGGAGACTAGTAGGGGAGGGTAATTTTACAATCCTGACTGAACAAGACAAAGTGTTCATGCTACTTCCCACAGATCCTGCCCACAGATTTCAGGTAATAAAAAGGGCCCGAATGGGCCCTTTCCATGCTGACAATAAGCAATTACTGCTCTTCTGCGACTGCGGCACCGGGAAGCTCGTTATCCTGAGGCCGTAAGTCGAGCATTTTGTATTTGTCGATTAACGAATACAAGGTTGGGCGTGTTACACCGAGTAAATCGGCCGTTTTAGACAAATTGCCGTTGGCGACATTAAATGCATGACGTATCGCCTGAGTTTCAGCCTGTTCCCGGACCTTACGTAAGGTTGGTATAGTA
>CBFGPY010000179.1:0-6014 GCA_965650755.1 uncultured Chromatiaceae bacterium
AATGCCAACGTTGGAAGCGACATGTTCGCTGGATCTCGGCTGCCCGGCGGATGCCTTTTCGGCATTTTGTGATGAGCATCCGGATCGGGTAGTTGTGGTGTATGCCAATACCTCTGCTGCTGTGAAAGCCCGCGCTGACTGGGTGGTGACTTCGTCGATTGCTTTAGATGTGGTGGAGCATCTGGACAGTGAAGGCAAAAAAATTCTGTGGGGACCGGATCGGCATTTAGGTGCTTATGTGCAGAAGCAAACCGGCGCTGACATGATTTTATGGCAGGGCGCTTGTATTGTGCATGACGAGTTCAAGGCCAAAGCATTGGTTGAACTGAAAAAGCAGCATCCTGACGCTGCTGTGTTGGTACATCCGGAATCACCGGCCAGTGTAGTGGACCTGGCCGATGCAGTGGGTTCTACCAGTCAGCTGATTAAGGCCAGTCAGACGCTGCCGAATTCAACCTTTATTGTCGCTACCGACCGAGGCATCTTTTACAAGATGCAACAAGCGATGCCGGACAAGACCTTTATTGAAGCCCCAACCGGCGGCAACGGTGCCACTTGCCGTAGCTGCGCACATTGCCCCTGGATGGCAATGAACGGCTTACAGGCGATTGAAGCGGCTCTTACCGACGCACAAGGGCACGAGATATTTGTTGATGCGGCTCTGCGTGAACAGGCGCTGGTACCATTAAACCGCATGTTAGGCTTTGCAAAAACGAATAGAGTTGCAGTCAAAGGCAATGCCTGACCGAACTCAGTGCCGCTAAACTGCTGAAAATTACAGCGAATAACGGCACTGCGGTATTTTCCAGTTGCCAAGGCAACAGAATTTACCTAGTATGTCGGCGCTTGCTGAGGCAAGTCCCGGAGAGATGGCTGAGTGGCTGAAGGCGCACGCCTGGAAAGTGTGTTTAGGTTAACCCCTAACGAGGGTTCGAATCCCTCTCTCTCCGCCATATTCAGTGAAAAGCCCCGCTTTAAACCGCGGGGCTTTTTTGTTTCTGTCGACCACAATCAGGCAATCTAAGACGACGCTTTGGTCGAATACCTGTAAACAGTCCGATTCTCCCATGCGCCCCCGCGGTGGTTTTGCTAAAATCGCCACTTTGAATTTCAGTCGGATCAGCAATTTGTACTGCGAAGCTTTTGCCCGTGGCCAGTGTGTTTCTTGCCCGCATATCCATCAGCCTTATTTGCAGCAGCTACAGCGCAAACAGGCACAATTACAGCAGATTTTTCCCGGACTGCCGCTGGAACTGCCTTGTCCGAGCGAAACTGCGCAATTCCGTAATAAAGCCAAAATGGTGGTGATGGGAACCAGTCAGACGCCTGTGCTCGGTATCCTCAATGGTGACGAACCCGTAGACCTGACAACCTGCCAGCTGTATCCGGCGGGATTTCAAGTTGCTTTTAACCGTCTGATTGAATTTATCCGTTTGGTACGGCTGGAACCTTATCAGCTCGACAGCCGGCGCGGTGAACTGAAGTTTATTCTGTTAAGTTACAGCGAACTGGACGGCTGGTTGCTGCGTTTTGTGCTGCGCTCGCAACATCAGCTGGCGGCTATCCGCAAACATTTGCCGGCACTCCTGCAGCAATGGCCTGAACTGGCTGTGGTGACAGTCAATTTGCAACCGGAGCATAAGGCCATTCTCGAAGGTGAGCAGGAGTTTGTGTTAAGTCAGCAAAGCATGCTGCGCCAGCAGCTGAACGACGTGGTGCTTTATCTGCAGCCACAGAGCTTTTTTCAGACCAACACCGCTGTTGCCGCCGCTTTGTATCAAACGGCGCGTGATTGGACCGCTGCACTGCAGCCAGACCGGATCTGGGACTTATTTTGTGGTGTTGGTGGATTTGCGCTGCATTTGGCCAAACCCGGCATTCAGGTGACCGGAATTGAAATTTCAGCGCCGGCTATCGACTGCGCCAGCCGGGCTGCTAAAGAGCGCGGCGTCCAGATAGATTTTCGGGCGCTGGATGCCAGCGCTTTTGCTGATGCGGCGCAGCAGGCTCCGGATCTGCTGGTAGTGAATCCGCCACGCCGGGGCTTAGGGGCAGCGCTGTGCCAACGGATCGACGCGTTAAAACCCAAAGCGCTATTGTATTCAAGCTGTAATCCAATCACGCTGGCGCGCGACCTGCAAGCTTTGCCAGCCTATTCGCCGCAACGCGCACAGTTGTTTGATATGTTCCCGCATACCGACCACGCTGAAGTCTTAGTGTTGTTACTGCGTGACGACAGCTAACAACGTCTGGAACATCTTATCGCTTGCATTCCGCCGGTTGTGGCAACTGCAGTATTTGCAGTGACCATTGTTCGCCAACCCGGGTCAGCTGATAAATCCGGCCATAATCTGCTTCCCCAAGTTCCGGGGCTGGCAGTCTACTGAGCAATGTCGCCAGTTGCGGTGTGGTATTGCTGTGACCGACCACCAGTGCATCTGTTGTGCTGCTGCTTAGCTGAGCGGCCAGCGCCGGTAAGTTTTTGGCATCATATTGCTGCAGGCTGCGTCCGGCTTTGAGGCTGGCTGCTGCGGTCTGCTGCGTGCGCTGATAACCACTGTGATAGAGCATCGGCAACTGAACTTGCTGCAATAAAGTTGCTAATGCAGCCGCTTGTGCCTGACCACAGGCAGAGAGCAGCGGATCTTTGCCGTTGTCGGCTTTTTCCGCATGCCGGACCAAATACAGCTGTTGGATATTTGCCGCCTGCACGGCTGTTGCGCAACAAACTGCAAACAAAAAGCCGATCCCGACCTTTGTTGTCTTGCGAAAAATTCTGTGTGTCATTTTCACCCCTTATTTGGTTCTGCGACGTCCAAGCTCTGAACGCGGTGCAACATACACCGCATCGTGCAACTTTGTATTTCTCCGGAGACGCATCATGACAAGCATTTCTTTTTCCGACAATCTGCAACCTGATAGCGGGCTATTCAGCGCGCAACAATATCCGGCAACTTTTAACTGGTTACCAACGTTGTTGCGAGGCCTGACGATGGTAGGGGCCGCCGCCCTGATTAGCTTTGCTTTGTTTCAGCTGATGGCGCAACTGGTGCAGTCAACGGCCCCCATTACAGCCAAAGTTGAGACGGGGTTTGATGTGACTCCGCTGGTGCCGCGGGAGGAATCTGCCGCGAGAAAAATAATACGGCAAATTCCGCAACCACCAGTGCCACAGCTGATACCAAAACTGACGGTGCCTGCTTCCGAAGATCCTGGCGAGTTACTGGATATCACACCTGATTCGGAGCGGCCGACTATTGCATTGGCTGGGCCAAGTCTGGAAGCTCCGGCCGGCGCTGATAAAGCCGCTACGCCGCTGGTGCGGATTGAACCTAAATATCCGCCGGTCGCCGCCAGAGAAGGGATCAACGGCTGGGTGCAGCTGCGTTTTAATATTGCCGCGGATGGCCGGGTCACAGATGTCCGGGTGCTTGCAGCCGAACCCAGACGCGTGTTTGAGCAGGAAGCCATCCGCGCACTGAAGAACTGGAAATATCAGCCAAAACTTGAAAATGGCCGTGCTGTTGCGCAAAGTGATCTGGAAGTGCAGTTGGACTTCCGGCTGGACCAGCAAGGTTAATATGGGCCCGATAGCCGATAAGCCGCCTCCGGCAAACGCAAATCGCCAGAGGCAGCCTGAAGTGGCAGGGGAGGCAGTATGGGATGGAAATGGATAGGTCGTCTGGGGGCGGTCAACCGGCAGCAGTTGGCCGGGCAGATCCCGGTGGAAAGCCGGCTCTTGCTGCGGCAATATCAGCTGCAAGCCGATCCGGCCTTGTTGCAGCAATTGTTTTTACGTTACGCCGATGCGCTGTACCATTTTTTACTGCAACAAAGCGATGCAGAACTGGCGCAGGATTTAAGCCAGCAAGCCTGGGTACAACTGATGTTGCATGCCGACAGCTATCAGGGACAAAGCTCAGTCAAAACCTGGTTATTCAGCATAGGCCGCAATCTACTGATTGATGAGTGGCGCCGCCAACGTCCGCAAGCTGCGCAGGAGTTGCTGGATGAATTGCCGGATCCGGCGGCAAAACCGTTGCAGCAACTGCTGGCGGCTGAGCAGTCCGCCAATTTAGATCTGGCGATCCAACGACTGCCACTGTTGCAGCGCGAAGCTTTATTACTGCAACTGGAGGATTTTTCGCTGGCACAAATCAGTGAAATTACCGGTGCTGGTATAGAAACAGTGAAAACCCGGCTGCGTTATGCGCGCCAACAATTGCAGTACTGGCTGATACCTGTTGAGGAACATAACAATGATCACAGATAAATCTGTGCCTGTACCGTCAGGATCCCGGGCAGACGGTCAGACAACGACTGAACCCGATGCAACGCAACAGCTAGATGTGGCGCTGCGGCAGTGGCATCAGCACAGTAAGCAGCAACATCGATTAGACAACACACAACGTTTGGCACTGCAGCAACTGGTGTTGCAGGAAAAACCAAGGCGTCGCAGCGGCCATTGGCAACGAAGTGTACAACAAGTGGTCGCGCTGGCTGCCTGTATTCTGGTACTGGTGGTCTGGCTGACACCGCCAGAGCTGATGTATCAGATAGAGCAGCATCAGCAAGGTTTGTATACCATCCAAATTCATCAACTGGCACCGGCTTCTGAGCCGGAGCAGCCGTCACCGGCCAGATCAGCGCCAACAGCAGCGCAACAACGTCAGCAGCAATATCAGCTGGTCTATCAGGACTATTTGCGCAGTCAGCAGCAGGTTGGCCGGACTGTGGCTGTGTGGCGTCAGGCGACAGCTGCCGGCTGGCAGTTAGTCAGTTGTGAGCGTTTACAGGTACAGATACAGCCGGATTTGTTAGCGGCGCTGAAACAACAGCAAGCGGACCTACAGCTATGGCAGCAACTGGAACAGAGCCGTTATCTGTTGCTGACTACCGGCAGTCAGGGGCAGATCCTGACACTGAAACCGGGGACTGAACCACCGCATTGCGCAATTTGACCCGCGACCGGCTTGGTCTGGCACTGTCCCTGCAGCTACAATGCGTATTTTGGCGATGTAGTCGTCGCGCGCGAGAGGCAAAGTGTTGGTGGATTTACCTTATTTACGGCAATACCCGGATTCAATTCAGCAACAGGTCCGGGCACTGGTGCAGGCGGGCACCCTTGGCAGCACACTTAAAAAGCGCTACCCCGACAGCAGCCATGACATTCAATCCGACAGCCGGCTGTACGAATACACCATGGCGCTCAAGCAGCAATTTATGCGCAGCTCGGCGCCGGTCAGTAAAGTGTGCTTTGACCCGAAGATCCATATCGTCAATAACGCGCTGGGTTTGCACAGCCAGGTCAGCCGGGTACAAGGCAAAGCGCTGAAAAGTAAAAATGAAATTCGCGTAGCCAGTCTGTTAAAAACCTTGCCATTGCCGCTGCTGCACATGATTGTGGTGCATGAATTAGCGCATTTACGGGAAAAAGATCATAACAAGGCGTTTTATCAATTGTGTCAGCATATGGAACCCCAGTATCATCAACTGGAACTGGACCTGCGGTTGTTTCTGACCTGGCAGGACCTGGCTGGAGGAGCAGCGGATGCAGGCAACTGAGCATATTTTCGTCTACGGCCTATTAATGTTTCCGGAGATTGTCGAAGCCATCACCGGGCAGCGTTATCAGATGCTGGATGCCGTGTTAGCGGACCATCAACGCCGTGGTCTCAGCCAGAGCCCGCTCGATGCACCAGTGCCGGTACTGACTGAAGCGCCGGGACGCGCACAACAGGGCAAATTACTGCTCGACGTTGGTCCGGGTGCAATCAAAGCGCTGGATTTTTTTGAAGAAATCGATTCCGGTCATTATGTAAAAAAAGCCGTGCGGGTGCAGGCCGCAGGGCAGTGGTATTCAGCATTCTGTTATGCGATCGGTCCGACCTTAACGCCTTATATTGCAGGCGACTGGCAACCGGAACTGGTCAGTGAGGCGCAGAAAGCGCATTTTATTCAGCAAGTGATCCCGCAGATGTTACAGGCATTGTCCGCGACAAAATCCTGATTTT
>CBFGPY010000180.1:0-6003 GCA_965650755.1 uncultured Chromatiaceae bacterium
AAATGGTTCGCCTGATTATTCAGGAAATGGAAGATACACTGGTCGAAGTGCGTTCTTCATCTGCAAAAACAATTGCAGAGAAAAAAGAATTACAACGCGTAGTCAGCCGTCTGGAAGAAGATGTGGCCGACTGGCAAAGCAAAGCCGAATTGGCACTGAGCAAAGATCGCGACGATTTAGCGCGTTCAGCCTTAATTGAAAAACAAAAAGCTGCAGATCAGGCGACAGCAGTAAACACAGATATCGCAAATTTAGATACGCATATCAGTAAGTTACAAGATGAAGTTGCGCAGCTGCAGGAAAAATTGGCAGATGCCAAAGCGCGGCAAAAAACCATGCTGATGCGCCAGAAGACTGTGGCATCGCGACTGGAAGTGAAAAAATCACTGGACAGCACCCGTTTAAATGACGCGATGTACAAATTTGAACGCTACGAGCAAAAGATCGACAATCTGGAAGCTCAGGTCGAATCTTACGACTTAGGTAAAAAGACTTTACGCGACGAATTTGCTGAATTAGCCGCCCAGGACAAAATTGATTCTGAACTGGCAGCATTAAAAGCAAAAATGAACAACGAGAATAACGCCTGAATATCAGGCGTTTCTGGAGCCTAAGATGGAAGTTACCGAAGCTTTTGCCATACCGTTGATTATCTTCATGATATTCGTGGCGCCAATCTGGATCATTATGCATTACCGCAGTAAACGCAAAATATCCGAAGGTCTGTCCGAACATGAGCTGGCGCAGTTAAACGATTTATCCGCGAAGGCGGAGCGGATGGCAGACCGGATCAAAACCCTGGAAGCTATCCTGGACGCCGACGCGCCAAACTGGAGGCGCAAACATGAGCAGTAAACGCCGTGAGCTGTTGCGGGACGACCGCAACGGCAAAATTGCCGGGGTCTGTGCCGGCATCGCCGACTACTTCGGCTGGGAATTGTGGTTAGTTCGGGTTGTGGTGCTGGCATCCGTATTGCTGGGTTTAGGTGGTTTTTTACCAGTCCTGTATCTGGTTGGCTGGATAGTGCTGGAGAAAAAATCCGTAGCTGAAAATCGCAGTGGCGTTGTGACTAAACCTGTAGCTGACCGCCCGGTCGAAGTGAAAACCCGGGTCTGGCAACGTGGTGAAGCACCACCACGGGCATTAAATCACCTGAAACAGCAATTTGATGCAATTGAATACCGGTTGCGGGATATGGAAACTTACGTCACTTCGAGTAAATTCCAGTTACATCGCGAGTTTAATAAACTCTGAGTACAACCTGAACCTAGCAGTTAACCAGTGGAATCTTTGCTCTGATGAATTTTCAACTGCCAGACAAAGCCCGGACCTTCGGGCAACGTCTGGCGAATCAGCATCTTCGCCTCGGAATTACCGGTATTAGTGGAGCGGGTAAAACCGCATTCCTGACCAGTTTAATCCGGCAATTGACGCAGACTCCGCCCAGCCAATTACCGTTTTTTCAGGTGATGCAACAACAGCGTTATTTAGGTGGTCAACCTGTCCAAAACGCAGTTGCAGCCCGGCCTCGTTTTCCATTTGAATTGAATCTGCAGCAGATGCAACAGGGACAATGGCCGGCGTCAACCGCGGCTCTTAGCCAGATCACGCTTGAATTACGCTATAAACCGGCGCACCCATTGAAACAGAAACTGCTGGACTGGCAAACGCTAACGCTGGAAATCACCGACTATCCTGGCGAATGGTTGCTGGATTTACCCATGTTGCAGTTAGACTATCCGCAGTGGTGTCAGCAGGTCTGGACTTTACTCGACTCTGAATCAGTGCGGGACTTTGCAGCACCCTTTCGTCACCAGCTGGCTCAAGCTGACTTAAGCGCAGATCCTTTGCTGTTGCAGCAGCTGACCGACAGCTATCAGCAACTTTTGCTTGAGGTCAAACAGCGACAGCTGGCAGTGATGTTACAACCGGGGCGTTTACTGCGACCTGCTGAACTACAAGGCGCGCCACTGTTGCAATTGTTCCCGTTGCTATCGGAACAGCTCAGCGCCCCAAATGCGTTGAACCAGCAGTTACAACGGCACTTTTCGGACTATCAGCAAAAAGTCGTATTGCCGTTTTATCGTGATTACTTTGCCGGGCTGGACCGTCAGGTCATTATGGCCGACTGTCTCGGTGCGTTGAACCGGGGACATCAGTCCCTGACACAGTTACAACAGGCGCTGATGCTCATCTCGCAGCATTTCTCCTATGGCCCGGAAAGCTGGTGGCGGCGCCTGTTTAAACCGCGCATCGATAAGGTGTTGTTTGTTGCTTCCAAAGCTGACTTGTTGACGCCGGACCAGCACCGCAATTTATTGTTGCTGCTGCAGCAGATGTTGCAGCAACCTTTGTATCAGCAGCGGTATCAACAATGCGAGACAGAAGCGTTGGCTGTGGCAGCCGTCGTGAGTGCTGAATTTGGCCAGGTACAGGGCAGGGATGGGCAAACCCCTTGTTTACGTGGGCATCTGGCGTCAACCGGCGAATTGCAAACCTGGTATCCGGGCGAAGTGCCGATGTCGATGCCATCACCGCAACTATTTGTTCATCACCAGTTTGCTTTTCCGGAATTTTTACCATTGATGGGGCCTGCACCCACTTATCCACTACAACTACGGATGGATCTGGCGTTGCAGTTTTTACTCGGGGATCACCTGCGATGAAAGATCTGAAAACTGCACGGCAGTTCACGAATGCCGATTTTGTTGGTGTACAGGCAGATCTGGATGGCGCGTCGCTCCAAACTGCGATGCAATTGCAGGATACTGGTTTTGTCGCTGTAAATGAACCACAAAATCCCCCTGCGGCAACGGGATCACAGGCACAAGAGGCGGGATTGTCTGGGTGGCTGGTTACTGGCCTGACGCTGGTAGTCTTGCTTGGTGGATTGCAGTGGGCAGAATTTGTTAAGCAGAGCCTGAGTCAAAGCTGGCTGCAGGGCGGCGCTGCTGTCGCTTTAACCGGCTTTGGTGTCGCCGCACTGGGTAAACTGCTGTGGAGTGGCTGGCGCAGTAAACGTCAGCGCCGGATGAGGCAGCAATGGCGCGAAGACGCGTTGAGCCTGCAGCAGAGCCTGCAATACGGTCAGGCCACACCGCTGTGTCAGCGTATTCTGGCTGCCTTACCGCAGGCAGACCGCAGTGCCTTTTTAGCACAGCACAATCTGCAGTTATCAGACGCTGAAACGTTGCAGCTCTTTGATTTGTTGGTGTTACAACCCTTAGACCAGCAAGCGTCGCAGCGCATCAGTGCTGCGGCGAAGCAAACCGGGATGGCCGTGGCAGTCAGTCCTTTTGCGCTCGCAGACATGGCGTTAGTCAGCTGGCGGGCCTGGCGTCTGATGGCGGAACTCTCCGCAGTTTACGGTATTCCACTTGGCGTAGTTGCCAGGCTGGCCTTATTTAAACAATTTGCCAACTTGTTGTTCTGGACCGGGGCGACTGAGTTGGCGATTGATATCGGTGGTGATTTTCTTGGTGTGGAGCTCAGTAGTAAGTTGTCGGCCCGTGCCGGACAAGGCGTATTAGCAGGCTTGATGCTGGCGCGGCTTGGCCGGTTTGTGCAGCAACAACTGCGGCCCTTACCAATGTTACCGGCAGAAAAACCGGTGCAGCCGCTGTTAAAGGCGCTGATCCAGCAGTTATTGCAGCGGCCGCCTGCACAATAATATTTACAATATTTGTATTCCGCTCCCAGTTGAGATTGGGTTAAACAGACAGACAGATGTCTGCATGCCTTGTCCGCTTTATAACTTCTTTGCTTAAGTTAATTAAAAGATCATCTAAGCAGTCAGGTAGTTATGAGCAGTATCAGTACACACGCAGAAACTCTATGTATTCATGCCGGCAAGACTTACGACACCCAGTTTGGTAGCCTCGCCACTCCGTTGTTTCAGACCTCCACTTTTGTTTTTGACAGTGCCGAGCAGGGCGCTGCCCGTTTTGCTGGTGAAGCAGAAGGTTTTATTTACACCCGGCTGGGCAATCCGACGACCCGCGAACTGGAATTAAAAGTAGCAGCGCTGGAGGGCATGGCAGACGGCGCTGCGACTGCCACCGGGATGGGGGCTGTTGCTGCAGCTACTTTGGCTTTTTTGCAGCAAGGTGACCATCTGATCGCCAGTAAAGCAATTTATGGCTGCAGCTTTGCCCTCTTTAATCACCAGTTCGCCCGTTACGGCATTGAAGTCAGTTTTGTCGATATGACAGACCATGCGGCGGTTGAAGCCGCGCGCCGCCCTAATACCAAAATGTTGTTTGCAGAGACCCCAATAAATCCCAATCTGGTGGTGCTTGATCTGGAGTTTCTTGGCCGGTTTTGCCGCCAGCACAATATTAAATCGGTGATTGATAACACTTTTCTGACGCCTTTGTTGCAGCAACCCGCTTTGTACGGCATCGATATTGTCATTCACAGCGCAACTAAATACCTCAACGGTCATGGCGACGTGGTGGCGGGCATTATTTTGTCTGATGCCGACACTATAAAAACCATCAAACTGACGACGCTGAAGGATATGGGCGCGACGATAAGCCCGCATGATGCCTGGCTGATCATCCGTGGCCTGAAAACGCTGTCCGTGCGAATGGAGCGCCATTGCCAAAATGCACAGAAGGTCGCTGAATATCTGCAGTCACATCCGGCAATTGCCACTGTGTATTATCCGGGACTGCAATCCCATCCCGGGCATCGTTTTCTCGGTACTCAGATGAAAGGCGCGGGTGGGGTGTTGGCGTTCGAACTCAAAGGCAGCCTCGATGATGGCCGCTATTTTATTAATCAATGTGCGCTGTTAAGCCTTGCCGTCAGCCTCGGTGATGCCGAGTCCTTAATCCAGCATCCTGCGTCCATGACGCATAGTCCTTATACAGCAGAAGAGCGTCGTGCTGCCGGGATCAGTGATGGGCTCATCCGCATTTCAGTCGGGCTTGAACATGTAGACGACATCATTGCTGATATAGCACAGGCATTAGTAAAGATGCAGTTACAGCAGAAATAATGATTAAAATCAGATGGATGGAAGTTACCTCTGCAGCTGTGTATAAAAAAATGCACAGTTGCAACGCTGCCAGTTTCGTCAGGCGGGTTAACAGCTTTCACTCAATCCACTAGGATGCCTGCCATTCAGCCGCCCAACCGAGGTCGGCAAACAGAATTAACAGGTAGTAACATGACGACTTACGTATCCCGCCAGTCGGACTCAAATGGCATCATCGCCTGGTCTGACGACGAAAATCAGATTTGGGCTGATTTAATTCAGCGCCAGCTTGGCTGTATCAAAGGCAAAGCCTGTAACGAATATCTCGAAGGGTTGGAACGACTGAATCTGCCCACCGATCGCATTCCACAACTCCATGAAGTTAACGCCGTGCTGGAAGCCACTACAGGCTGGCGCTGTGCTGAAGTTCCTGCACTGATTAGTTTTGACAAGTTTTTTGAACTGCTGGCCAGTAAACAATTTCCGGTTGCAACTTTTATCCGCAGCCGCGAAGAATTTGATTATCTGCAGGAACCCGATATCTTTCACGAAATTTTTGGTCACTGCGCTATGTTGACCAATCCGGATTTCGCAGAATTCACTCACATCTATGGCAAGTTAGGTCTGGCTGCCAGCAAAGAAGACCGGGTGTATCTGGCGCGGTTATACTGGTTCACCATCGAGTTTGGTCTGATTGATACATCTGAAGGACTGCGGATTTATGGAGGCGGTATTTTATCGTCGCCAGGTGAAACCCAATATGCCATTCACTCTGATATCCCTGAGCGCAAAGTGCTGGATGCTGTCGATGTATTCCGCACGCCATACCGCATCGACATTATGCAACCGATTTATTTCCGTATTCAGAGTATCCGTCAGCTGTTTGAAATTGCGCAGCAGGACCTGATGGCGCTGGTCCAGCAAGCGAAAGCTTTGGGATTACATGCACCGAAATTTGCACCGAAACAGAAAAAAGCCAGTTAGTTTTAGTAGTTAAACTTCTGCCAAATTAAATCCAGTA
>CBFGPY010000181.1:0-6001 GCA_965650755.1 uncultured Chromatiaceae bacterium
GCATCGGCGCGGCTGCGCCAGACAAACAGCAACAACAGCAGCGGCCGCAGCAGATAAATCAGCAGGGTGTAACAGGCAAGAATGAGTCGGGACAACGTGGTTTCCGTCATTTCAGATAAAGAACTAACGATCATACTGGCTGCGTCCCCGCTTTGCCAGTGCACTGGGATCCGCCCATTGATCGGTGTGGTAATTTCAGCCGTAAAACAAACGGCATTCTAAATAAGAATGGTTCGTGTTATATTGCACAGTAAAGAAAGGTTAATCCGCCGGAGTTTTCAGATGTCAGCTTTGTCTTCAGTTTCCATGTCTCCCGTCGCGACAGCAGTGCGCATTGCATTTATCGCCGCAGCTTTACCATGCAGTGCCATGGCGGCTGATATGCTCGATGATGAGTCAAAAAAAATCGAACATATTGAAGTTAAAGGCGAAGTACAGAGCTACAAAGTTGAAGCCATCAGCACGGCAACTAAAACCAATACGCCACTGCGGGATATTCCGCAGGCCATCACTGTGCTGACTGAAGAGCAAATCGACGACCAGGCCATGCAAAATATGGCCGACGTGGTGCGTTATGTGCCGGGTGTGCAGATGGCTCAAGGTGAAGGTCACCGCGACGCGCCGATTTTCCGCGGCAATACTTCAACCGCAGATTTCTACATCAACGGGATGCGTGACGACGTGCAGTATCTGCGTGATTTGTACAACGTGCAGCGCGTGGAAGTATTAAAAGGCCCAAGCGGTATGATTTTCGGCCGTGGCAGTGCCGGTGGTCTGATTAACCGCGTGACCAAACAGGCCAATTGGTCCGATACCGGCAGTATTGATGCTTCAATCGGTTCCTGGCAGCAGGCCCGTATCAATGGCGACTACAACTATGCCGTCAACGACGAGCTGGCCGTGCGCCTGACCGGTATGTATGAAGACTCGGAAGGATATCGCGATTTTTACACGCTGGAGCGTTCAGCACTGAACCCGACGCTGACTTACAAACTGGCCGAGCGCACCACGTTGGCGCTCAGCTATGAACATTTTGATGATGAACGCATCACCGACCGCGGCATTCCGTTTGACCCGGCGACCAACAAACCGCTGCACATCAACCGCGCTACTTTTATCGGTAACCCGGACCTGAGCGACTCAACCGCCACAGTGGATGCCGTTTCTGCCACTATCAGCCATGAATTTTTAAGCGGCGCTTTGCTGGTGAACCAAACGCGTTATGCCGACTACGACAAGTTTTATGGCAACGTCTTCCCGGGCGCTTATACGCCAGCCAATGGCCGGGTGGCTGTGTCTGCCTATAGCAGCAGCACTGCGCGGCAAAACCTGATGAATCAGACCGATCTGACTTTTGAAGCCAAAGCCGGCACTGTGACGCATAAAATGCTGGTCGGCGCTGAGTTGAATCAGCAAGACACCGACAACCAGCGCCTGACTGGTTATTTTACTGATGTTGGCGCTAACGCCACTGCCGCTTTTGTCACGCTGGCCAATCCGGTCTATCGCGGCAATATCCAGTTCCGCGCTTCAGCCACAGACGCCGACAATAGCAGCGACGCCACAGCCAAAGCGGTGTATGTGCAGGACCAGATTGAAATTACACCACAGTGGCAGGCCGTGTTAGGTCTGCGTTATGACGACTATCAGGTTGAACTGGAAAACCACCGCAATGGCAGCGTGATCGAGAGCGAAGACGATTTATTATCGCCACGCGCCGGGCTGATTTACAAACCGGTGGAAGATGTGTCGGTTTACCTCAATTACAGCAAAGCTTATGTACCGCGTGCCGGCGAACAAATGGCGTCGCTGACTATCAGCAATGCCGCACTGGACCCGGAGTCTTTTATCAACCACGAATTTGGTGTGAAATGGGATATCAGCGGCAGCCTGTCGGTAGCTACAGCGCTGTATCAGCTCGACCGTACCAATGTGGCGGTAACTGATCCGGCCGATCCGACCCGCTCTATTCTGGTCGACGGCCAGCAGGTCAATGGCGTCGAGTTTGAAGTGAATGGTCAGCTCAGCGCGCATTGGGATTTTGTCGCCGGTTATGCCTTCCAGGACAGTGAAATCCTGGCGCCGGCCGCGCAAAAAGGCAAACACCTGAGCCAGGTGCCGGAACATAGTTTCTCGCTGTGGAATCGCTATCAGATCAACGATCAATGGGGCGCTGGTTTAGGTCTGGTTAGTCAGTCGTCAGCTTTTGTTGCTGTCGACAATCTGGTGACTTTGCCGGGTTTCACCCGCGTTGATGCCGCAGTGTTTTACACGCCAATGCCAGAACTGCGCCTGCAGCTGAATCTGGAAAACCTGACGGATAAAACCTATTACGCGTCAGCGCACAGCAATAACAACATCACGCCGGCCTCGCCGCGCGCCGCGCGTTTAGGCGTCAGTTATAAGTTCTGATCTCCCGGAACTTCACGCCAATAAAAGCCCGCTTGCGGGCTTTTTATGCTGTATTCAGGGAATATTTTTGGCGTGATGCACAAGTTGCACTGTTTGGCCGGTCTTGTCGTATAAGTCTGAACTGACAAAGACCGGAGAACTGTCATGCGCTTATTTTCTGCCGCGGTTATTGCTGCCGCCCTCGCCTGCTGTCTGCCCGCACCGGCTGCCACAACTCCCACCCAGGCCAGTATGCAAAGCGACAGCATAGTGCTGGGCGCCGGTTGTTTCTGGGGCGCTGAAAAACGCTATGCCGCGATCCCCGGCGTACTCAACGCCGTTTCCGGTTACGCCGACGGTAAAGGCGTGGCACCCAATTACCGCGCCATCACAGCACCGGCGCGCCGGCTGGACCCGAACAACCATGCCGAAGTGGTCAAAGTCAGTTTTGACCCAAATAAAGTGTCACTGCGTCACATTTTGCAGGTCTATTTTGAGAATCACGACCCGACCCAACTCAATCGCCAGGGCAACGACATCGGCACCCAGTATCGTTCAATTATTCTGGTACAAAATGCCAGTCAGCAGGCATTAGCCGAAGCAGTGAAAGCGCAGTATCAGCAGTTACTGAGTGCGGCCGGATATGGCGCCATCACCACGCAAATTAAGCAGCTCAGCGAGTTTTTCCCGGCTGAAGACTATCATCAGGACTATTTAGCGAAAAACCCGGATGGTTATTGTCCGGACCACAGCACCGGCGTGCGCTTTGCGACAACGGCTGTCGCGGCGACAGACAACAGCGCGTTGCTGAAGGGCAAGCAGCTGTTAGTGCTGGAAGCTGAAGGCTATTGCCCCTATTGCGAAAAATTCCGCAAGGACGTGTTAGCACAGTATCGCGGCTTTATCCCGATCACAACCCGCACCAGTGCACAACTGCAAGGTCTGACGCTGAGCACGCCAACCTTTGCCACTCCCACCTTGTATTTCCTTGAAAACGGCAAAGAGGTATTTGGTCATCAGGGTTATCTAACACCAAAAGAGTTTTATCAGGCACTCGGCGCTTTCCAGTTGGGTGATTCGGAAGCCTTTAATGTCGCTTTTGACAAAGGCACCGACAGCCGGTTTTGCAAACAATATGAAATTTTCAAAAACACGCCGGACGGTGTGTTTATCGACAAGCTCAGCGGCCTGCCGTTATTTGACACCCGTGACCGTTTCGATTCCGGCAGTGGCTGGTTGTCGTTCACCAAGCCTGTGGCCGGCAGTGTGGTGGAATTGCCGGATAACAGCTACGGCATGCAGCGGATTGAAATTCGTGCCAAAGTCAGCGGCATTCATTTAGGCCATGTCTTTCCGGATGGCCCCAACGGTTTACCACGTTATTGCATCAACGCCACAGTGCTGGATTTTGTCGCCCGTCAGGCGATTGAGCCTTCACATAAAAGTTGATTTGGCGCTCCGGGCAAATGCTGACTAGACTGGAATTACGTCTCCAAAACGTGAACGGAAGCCACTATGACACAAGGACGTTTGCTTAGCACACTGCTGTTGCTGCTCTGTGGTCTGGCGCAGGCTGAAAGCCCGGCGCAGCGCATTATCACGGTCGAAGAGCCGCCGGCCAGTTATGCCCTGCCGGATGGTCAGGTGGATGGTTTTGTTGTTGATCTGGTGAAGGCATTGCAACGCGAGCTCAATGACAGCACACCAATTGAGCTGATGCCGGAAGGCCGCGCGATGCTGACTGCCCAGCAGGAACCCAACGTGCTGCTGTTTAGTTTTTCCCGCACTGCAGAACGCGAAAACTTGTATCACTGGCTGCTGCCGGTATTACAAAAACGCTGGCAAATTTATCTGCCGGCCCAGAGCCAGCGCCAACTGCAAAGCCTGGCTGGTTTACGTACGCTCAGTGCCATAGGCGTCGTGCGCGGTGACGTGCGCGAGAGTTATCTGCTACAACAGGGATTCACCAATCTGGTCGCCGTCAACAGCCATCAGCAAAATCTGCAGATGCTCAATTCCGGCCGGGTCGACGCCATTGCCGGCGACAGCCTGGAGCTGGCTTATCAGCTCAGGCAAAGCCATCAGACGGTCCCGCTGAAACTGGCACTGACGCTGCGCAGCAGCAAGGTGTATCTGATCATGCCAAAAAACGCTGAAGCCGGCTTGGTGAAACGCTGGCAACAAGCTGCCAAAGCCCTGCAACAGCGCGGCGAGCTGGAACAAATTGCCGTACAGTGGCAACAACGTATCCAGCAGGAACTGCAAATCAACGTGCAACGCGACGGCCATTTACTGCTGTTTTGAGGCCATGCATCGGCATCGGCTTTCCGTTATACTGGCCGCACTTTTGCCTAAGGTCAGACAAGTATGACAACTGCAGCTCCCCGAATAGTGTTTTTGCCGGTCTCCAGCCCCAAAGGCATCGGCGAATATATGCGTTCACTGATCATTGCCGAGGCACTCATCCAGGCAGATCCAACGCTGGATATTCAGTTTGTGCTGAACCGCCATGCGCCTGCAGCGGCCAGCTGTCCGTTTAAAACCCATCTGCTGAATAACTCAGCCACCAAAGAAAAAGCTGCGGTTAACCAGCTGCTCGCCGAGCTGAAACCCGATCTGGTGATTTTTGATTGCTCAGGCCGCGCCTCACAAGCACGGGCGGCGAAAAAAGCCGGCGCCAAAGTAGTGTTTGTCTCCCAGCACAAGAAAAAACGCGCCAAAGGTTTTGCCCTGCGCCGGTTAAGTGCGCTCGACGCCCACTGGATTGTGCAGTTTAAGTTCGTCGATGGCGACCTGACCGCGCTGGAGCGCTTTAAATTACGCCTGCTGAACAAAGATGAGCCGATTTTCACCGGTCCGGTGTTCAGTGCACCGCAAGCAGAATTGCCCGCTGACTTCAGTCAGTTTGCCGGTAAAGCTTATAGTGTCTGGGCAGCCGGCGGCGGTGGCCATCAGGTGCAGGGCAGAAGTGCGACTGAAGAGTTTTATCAGGCGGCATTGGCTGTCGCCACGCCAGAGCAACCGGCGTTACTGGTGGCTGGCGGCAATTTCACCGGTGAATTAGCTTCGACCGACAGCGTCACAGTGGTGAAATCGCTACCGAACCAGCAACTAATGACGGTGTTAAATCAGGCCGCGCTGATTGTCAGCGGTGGCGGCGACATGATGGGCCAGGCCATAGTGCTTGGTAAAAACATCGTCGCAGTGCCGGTTGCCGGCGACCAGCCGGATCGCGTGCTGGCCTGTGCCGCCGCCGGTTTAATCTATCCGGCAACTTTAGCCAAAGCCGACATCGTGGCACAATGCCAAAAAGCCACGCAAAAACCGCTGCAGCCAGAGCAGCAGTTTGAACCGGGTCTGCAGTTGGTACTCAAAGACATTTTCCACCTGTTAGGCCGCTCCGAAGCATTTTCGAAAGGACAAACCGCATGAATCAGACTTCCAGTTTTCTCGCCGCCCTCACCCGTCATCGCGAAGTGTTTGCCGTGGCCGAACAATATGCGGCACAAAGCCAGCAATTGCTGGACGCAGTCGTCGCCTGCCTCAAGGCCGGCGGTAAAGTGGTGTGGATGGGCAACGGTGGCAGCGCAGCGGACAGCCAGCATCTGGC
>CBFGPY010000182.1:0-5998 GCA_965650755.1 uncultured Chromatiaceae bacterium
CACCATCGAAGTTAACCGTGCCTGCTGCAGTGGTGAAGACACGCGTTTGGTGTCGTTGATAATGTTGCGAAATGAAGCGTACGCCATCGGATTGGACATCTTATTCCGTTCAGAGCTCGCCAGCACCAGCGTAATACTGGCGTAAATCGCATTGGCGTACTCCAGATATTGCCGCTGCGTGTCCAGCTGTGCAGCGTAGTTTTGGCCCAAACTTTTGAACTGCTCAGCCTGCAGTTCCGGGTTTTTATTCTGCTTCAGCCGGTCCAGAATGCCGCTGACAATCCGTTGTTCGTTTTTCTGCAACGCCACATCGAGGCCAATCCGTTCAATGCTGACATCATCCAGCGCAATACCGCCATTGCTGCTCTCAATATCGAGCCGGATATATTTACGAGCCGGGTCATCAATCGAAATACGATGCGCCAGATAGTCTGCGCTCGTGGCCGACATTTCTATCAGGCCAATTTGTTGCCAGGGCGCGTCGGCTTTTAATGACGCTGAACTTAAGATGTTGATGCGATAACTGGTATAGGCATTTTCTGGTTTGACCCAGAATTCCAGCATGCCAGGTTCTGTAACCAGTGCCGGCGTAACCAGGCTGGCAGAGCCGCGGCTGCAAAACAGCGCCTGTTGCCCGCTACGGGCCATTTCATGTTGTAACTGACAGCCATTTAAGATGTTCCAGCTGCTGTTGCCCTCGAAATCGGCTTTAAACACCGGCTGGGCCAGCGCATGAGCGGTGAATGCCAAAGAACTCAGGAACAAGGGGAATACACGCATATCATCCTCAATCAGGCCAGTGGGTGGCGCCAAGCTGCAGGCTGCCAGCTGCAGACTTTACCAAAGCTGAACCAAAGCAGCCATAAGCGCTTGTTGTGCTTTAGCTTTTAATCGGGTAACAACGGCTGCGCCGACCTCTGGTGCCTGCGTTGACATCAGTCGGCGAACCCGATAGAACTGAGGGATAAAAATCAAACAAAAACAAAAACTTTCAGACGGGGACACAGATGAAAACACCGATAGCACCACAAGGCTGGCCGCAGCGTCTGCTCTGGCTTGGCATTGCCATCACCGGGGCATCAGCCGCCGGTGGTATTGCCCTAAACCGCGGCGAATCTATCAATGCGATTTGGTTTATTGTCGCTGCCATTTGTACTTATCTGATTGGTTACCGCTTTTATAGTGCCTGGGTGGCTGCCCGCGTACTGATGCTGGACGAAACCCGCGCCACACCAGCTGAGCGTCTCGCCGATGGCCGCGACTATGTGCCAACCAACCGCTGGGTAGTGTTTGGCCACCATTTTGCCGCTATTGCCGGCCCCGGCCCTTTGATTGGGCCGACCTTAGCGGCGCAGTTTGGTTATTTGCCGGGTACGTTGTGGATTTTGGTTGGCAGCGTATTGGCAGGTTGCGTGCAGGATATGGTGATCCTGTTTTGTTCGATGCGCCGGGATGGCCGGAGTCTTGGCCAAATGGCGCGTGACGAATTAGGCCCGGTCGGCGGTTTTGCTGCGTTACTGGCCACTTTCCTTATTATGATCATCCTGATTGCGGTGCTGGGTCTGGTCGTCGTCAATGCGATGAAGCATTCGCCATGGGCAACTTCGACTGTGGCGGCCACTATTCCGATCGCGGTGTTTATTGGCCTTTATATGCGTTATTTACGGCCGGGCCGGGTGTTGGAAGGCTCGTTATTGGGCGTGGTGTTGTTGCTGTTATCAGTTGGTGCCGGCGGTTGGGTCGATCAACAAGCCGGCCTGCGTGAATGGTTTAATCATCCGGGGTTACCGCTGGCTTTTGCGGTGATTGGTTATGGCCTGCTTGCAGCAATTTTGCCGGTGTGGTTATTGCTGGCACCACGCGATTATCTGTCGACTTTTATGAAACTTGGCACTGTGATTTTGCTGGCGGTGGCGATTGTCATACTGCAGCCAGAAATTAAGATGCCGGCGCTGACTCAGTTTATTGATGGCACCGGCCCTATCTTTGCCGGCAGCCTGTTTCCTTTTGTATTTATCACCATCGCCTGCGGTGCGATCTCCGGTTTCCATTCACTAATCTCCAGCGGCACCACACCAAAACTACTGGAAAATGAACGCGATATCCGCATGGTCGGTTACGGCGGTATGGCGCTGGAATCTTTTGTCGCCATCATGGCGTTAATTGCCGCCTGTGTGCTGGAACCCGGCGTGTATTTTGCGATCAATAGCCCGGCAGGAATTGTCGGCGCCACCCCGGAAGCGGCAGTGGCGACGATCAGCAGCTGGGGCTTTCCGGTGACTGTGGAGTATATGAACCAGCTGGCGGCCACCATGGGCGAAGCAACCCTATTTGCCCGCACCGGTGGCGCGCCTTCACTGGCAGTGGGCATGGCCAGTATTTTTGCCTCGGCCTTTGGTGAGCATTTGCTGGCGATGTGGTATCACTTCGCCATTATGTTTGAAGCCGTCTTTATTCTGACAACGCTTGATGCCGGTACCAGAGTCGGGCGTTTTATGCTGCAGGATATGTTGGGCAACTTCTCGCCGAGACTTGGCCAAACCAGCTGGTATCCGTCAGTAGTGTTGACGTCTTCGCTGGTCGTTGCGGGCTGGGGTTATTTCCTTTATATCGGCGTGATAGACCCTAATGGCGGCGTCAACATTCTCTGGCCGTTATTTGGTATTTCCAATCAGTTGTTAGCTGCTATCGCGCTGACAGTTGCAACCTCGATTCTGCTTAAATCGGGTCGGATGAAATATTTGTGGGTCACAGCGTTGCCACTATGTTGGTTGCTCATTCTGACAACAACAGCTGTGTATGAAAAAATCAGCAGCACTGACCCGCGTATCGGCTTTTTTGCTGCCGCCAGTGATTTGCAACATAAACTTGATGCCGGTTTATTAGCGCCGGAAAAAGCCGCGGTCGCACCACAGCTGATTTTTAACCAGCAACTGGATGCCTGGCTGGCGATGTTATTTGTGGCGCTTCTGTATCTGGTCGTTGGCGACATGCTCAGAATGGCGTGGCGGCGTCAGCGTGGGCTTTCTATTTTGCCCTCATCCGAAACGCCTTATGTTGCTCGTCCGCACCTTCGGGTTACGCAGGAGTAAGTGAATGAAAACGTTCATCAAAAAATGCTGGGCTCTGCTGAGGCAGTTGTCCGGCGATGACGCCTACGAACGTTATCTGCGGCATCAGGCGCTGTCGCATCCAGGTGAGGCGCCGCTGGATCGCAAAAGTTTTTTTAAGCGTGAGCAGGATCGTAAGTGGAACGGCGTAAAACGCTGTTGCTGAACTAAAACCTGATGGAAGGGAGTTTAGAGCTGCGCTAGCTCTGAAGGTCGGAAAAGACTGCGTTGGGGTGACACGAATAAAGCGAAGCTTAGTGAAGTGGTGGCCCCAGCTGGACTTGAACCAGCGACCAATCGATTATGAGTCGAGTGCTCTAACCAACTGAGCTATGGGGCCAGCGTACAGACGAGAGTCTGGTTGGTGAAGCGTTGGCAGTATATGGATTTTTTGTTGCCTTGTCACCGCTGAATTACCAGTCGAAACAGTTGATTGCTTAATTTATCGGCAAAAAAACAGGCACCCTTGGGTGCCTGTTTTGCAAAAGCAGTTAAAAGCGAATGCTATTCGTCCAGGAAGCTTTTCAGCACTTCGGAGCGGGAAGGGTGGCGCAGCTTACGCAGCGCTTTGGCTTCAATTTGACGAATACGCTCACGCGTCACGTCAAATTGTTTACCCACTTCTTCCAGCGTATGGTCGGTATTCATATCGATACCAAAACGCATGCGCAGTACTTTGGCTTCACGGGCCGTCAGACCGGCCAGAACTTCATTGGTGGCGGCCTTGAGGCTTTCCATCGTAGCGGAATCCAATGGCGATTCTGAAGAGTTATCTTCAATAAAATCACCCAGATGCGAATCTTCATCATCGCCAATCGGTGTTTCCATCGAAATAGGTTCTTTGGCGATTTTCAGCACTTTGCGAATCTTGTCTTCCGGCATGCCCATGCGTTCAGACAATTCTTCCGGTGATGGTTCACGTCCCATTTCCTGCAACATCTGCCGCGAAATGCGGTTCAGTTTGTTGATGGTTTCAATCATGTGTACCGGGATCCGGATAGTCCGGGCCTGGTCTGCGATAGAGCGGGTGATTGCCTGACGGATCCACCAAGTGGCATAAGTTGAGAACTTATAGCCACGGCGATATTCAAACTTGTCGACCGCTTTCATCAGACCGATGTTGCCTTCCTGAATTAAATCAAGGAATTGCAAGCCACGGTTGGTATACTTTTTCGCAATCGAAATAACCAGACGTAAGTTGGCTTCTACCATCTCTTTCTTCGCGCGGCGAGCTTTGGCTTCACCAATCGACATCCGGCGGTTGATATCTTTGATTTTGAAAATCGACAGACCGGTTTCTTCTTCGATCTTGCGCAGTTTATCAGTTGAACGCACCAGCTCTTCGCGCATATCGGCCAGTTTGGCTGAATATGGTTTATTTGCGGCGATTTCAGCATCAATCCAGGCACTGTTGTTTTCGTTGCCGGTGAAGGATTTCAGGAAGTTTTTCTTCGGCATTTTGGCGTATTCAACGCAATGCTTCATGACGATACGTTCCTGCACACGTACGCGGTCCATCATTTCGCGCATGTTTTTGACCAGACGGTCAAATTGTTTTGGCACTAAGCGGAAGCAACGGAACACTTCGGACAGCTTGTCGATTTCGATTTTGGTTTGCGCATGTTCGCGGCCGTTTTCGATGATCGATTTGCGGGTGATGTCATATTGGACACGCAGCTCGCCGAATTTTTCCCGCGCCAGCTCCGGATCCGGGCCGGTATCTGCTTCGTCTGAATCACCGTCTTCACTTTCTTCGTCGTCACCGGAAATATCGGCGTCTTCGTCGGCAAGTTCTTCTTCCGGCACATCAGAACCGATATGGGTAGCTGTTGGCGGCAGATCGTCGACTTCGTTAGGGTCAACGAAAGCGGTGACGATGTCACTTAAACGGATTTCTTCGGCTTCAAATTTGTCCCACTGTTCCAGCAGGTAAGTGATGGCTTCCGGGTATTCTGCGACCGACGTTTGCACCTGGTTGATGCCGTCTTCGATGCGTTTAGCGATGTCAATTTCGCCTTCGCGGGTCAACAGTTCTACGGTACCCATTTCGCGCATGTACATCCGGACCGGGTCCGTTGTACGACCAAGCTCTTTGTCCACACTGACCAGCGCTTGCGCGGCTTCTTCCGCGGCGTCTTCGTCAGGGGTTGCGTCCGACATGATTAAGTCATCAGCATCAGGTGCGGTTTCGCAAACCTGAATGCCCATGTCGTTAATCATGCGAATAATATCTTCGATCTGGTCAGAGTCGATGATATCTTGTGGAAGGTGATCGTTTACTTCAGCAAAAGTTAAATAACCTTGTTCCTTACCTTTTAAGATAAGAAGCTTTAATTGCGACTGAGGATTTTGCTCCATAGAGGCTGCTCTTCCACCCGATATAGTTAGTTTTCAAAAATGCGAATGCGGGATTATAACAAAGCGCGGCTTTTCTAGCCAGCAAAGGCCCCACTGCTTCACGGTTATTTCGTCTTAAATGCCTTTAACAACATGGCATATTCCTGACGTTCAGCCAGACTGAGTTTCGTCAGCTGGTCTTTGCGTTGTAAGGCTTCCAGCCGCTGTTGCAGATACTGATCTTCAATAGCTCTGAAGGTATCCAGAAAATCTGCAGTTAGTTGTTCATCTGCTACCTGATGTTCCCATAGCGCCAATTTGCTCAGAATGTTGTATTCGACCGCGCCCCGCCAGTGTTCGAGCAGTTGTGCTGTGGTCAAATCCGGTTGCTCAAGCAACTTGTGTTGCAGTGCCAGTAAAATCTCAATACCCGGCAGATTGGCATGCGCCAGTTCCGGAGCTTGCGGCATCACTGCAGCCAAAGCCGGGTGTTGCAATAACAATGCAATTGCCCGGCGCATTGGCGTAATTTTAGTTGCTGTTGTCACCGC
>CBFGPY010000183.1:0-5983 GCA_965650755.1 uncultured Chromatiaceae bacterium
GACCACATCGCGGTCAAGCTGGTTAGGATCGTAGGCGAAATCGTCATCCAGCTGATAACCGCCGCCGGGTCCGCGCACACTGCTGACCAGCCCCTGTTTACGCAGGCGGGCAAATAATTGTTCAAGATATGATAATGAAATTTCCTGACGGACTGAAATGTCTGCCAGGGGGACCGGCCCTGCGGCTGCGTGCAGCGCCACATCGAGCATCGCGGTGACGGCATAACGCCCTTTCGAGGTAAGTCGCATCTGAACTCCGGAGACCGGTTGAGGAATGGCGCAGATTGTACATTCCTGACTGATTTAGTCAAGTATTAATCCTACTAAAATAGTCAGGTATTATCCACCACACTACGACGCAACCATCCCGGCTCACTGGCAACAAATCCGGCCGGTTTCGCCGCTAAATCGTCGGGTCAAACTCTTCCAGTTGTTTCTTGCGTTGCTCAGCGGCAAGGCGTTCTGCTTCCCGAAAGGCTTCATCATCAATATCCATCGTTGGCACAGCACTGCACACGTTGCCGCCGAGCTGATTCACGCTCTGGCACAGCTCAGCCACTTTGCTATCCAGGCAATGAATGTGGTCCAGCATCCGGCCAATCGCATTGGCAACCGGGTCCGGGTTATCACTGGAAACCGCATAAGCATCAAAACCAAATTTCTTTGCCAGCTGCTGACGTTCTGCAGTGACTTCAACACCTTGTTTTGCCACGATCCGCCCCGGGATCCCAACGACTGTCGCGCCCGGTGGCACATCTTTTACGACTACAGCGTTCGAGCCAATACGGGCATTTTCGCCAACATACAAAGGGCCGAGAATTTTTGCGCCGGCACCGATGACCACATTGTTACCAAGGGTCGGGTGACGTTTACCCGGGTTCCAGCTGGTGCCGCCCAATGTGACGCCATGATACAGCGTGACATCATCACCAATCTCCGCCGTTTCACCAATCACCACGCCCATGCCGTGGTCGATAAAAAAGCGCCGGCCGATTTTGGCGCCGGGATGAATTTCCACGCCGGTTAACCAACGCGCGATAGTACTGAAAAAGCGCGCTAACCATTTAAAATTGGCCAGCCACAACTGATGGTTCATCCGGTGCCACCAAATGGCATGTAATCCCGGATAGTTGGTCAGCACTTCAATAAAATTACGTGCCGCCGGGTCGCGTTCAAATACGCTTTTGATGTCTTCTCTGATACCTGCAAACATGGGCGGTTCCTTGTCTTAATCGTCTTGCCGGCCTTGCCGGCCAAAGCGCTGCACTGAAGTTAAAATGCCACGCAGAATATTGAGTTCAGTCTCATCCGGCCGCGCCCGGCTGAACAGCCGGCGCAATTTAATCATGATATGGCCCGGGTGCTGGCGAATGATAAAACCAGTTTGATCAAGCGTCGTTTCCAGATGCTGGTAAAACCCTTCCAGCTGTTCAGCGGTCGGGTATTTTTCCGGTACATCTGCGGGCGGCAAGGTTTGTGCGCCTAAAAGCGCCATGCGGATTTCATAACTGACCACCTGCACTGCCATCGCCAGATTCAGCGAGGTGTAGTCGGCGTTAGTCGGAATACACAGATGGAAATTACACTGGCGTAATTCGTCGTTCGACAAGCCATTACTTTCGCGGCCAAACACAATGGCGACCGGGCCTTGCGCCACTTCAGCGGCCACTTTTAAGCCACACTGGCGCGGGTCCAGTACTTCGATATCATGGCTTTTTGGTTTGTGACTGGTGCCAATTACTAAAGGACAATCGGCAATAGCTTCGGCCAGTGTGCTGACAGTGCGGGCATTGGCCAATACATCGCTGGCGCCAGCTGACAACGCATAAGCCTGCCCATCAACTTCAGTTTTTGGCGACACCAGTACCAGCTGCGACAGCCCCATCGTTTTCATCGCCCGCGCCACAGAGCCAATATTGCCGCTGTGGGTAGTTTCGATAAGAACAATACGGATCTGTGCAAACATGGGTGAATAGTCCGGCTGCAGCTAAGCCAGAGGAAAAGGCATAGCGATTTAAAAAAGAGCGGTATTTTAGCATAAGGAATTCGCTGATGGGCAGGAAAAAAAGATGTCTGGCCATCTAAAAACACTGCTGTAGTCCGGCAGGTGGCGTCTGACGTAATTGCCACTGCAAAGCGTTGATGGCTTTGCTAGAATAGCGCCCGTTTTCCCCACAATAAGGATAGATCGCATGAAAGCTTTGACTTCGCTCGTGGTTATTTCCAGTTTGTTTGCCCTCTCTTCTTTCTCTGTCACTGCAAATACCGTGGATTCTGCCGCCATTCAGGCCGCAGTTGATCACCCGGTGCGCAGTGCCACTAATAAAGCCCGTGACCAATACCGCCATCCGGTGGAAACTCTGAGTTTCTTTGGTGTGACACCACAAAGCACTGTGGTTGAAATTTCCCCGGGCGGTGGTTGGTATACCGAAATTCTGGCGCCGCTGCTGCAACAACATGGTAAATACTACGCCGCGCACCAGCCAAAAGATGCCACTTCAGAATATGCCAAAAAGACCCGTGCTGATTATCTGGCAAAACTTGCCGCTAATCCGGTGTACAGCAAAGTGGAAGTCACTGAATTTTCCGCCGCCGGGGGTAAACAAATCGCACCTGCCGGCAGCGCCGATGTGGTACTGACGTTCCGTAACCTGCACAACTGGTACTCGGCCAAAGGCGACGAAAGCCTGCTGACAGCCTTTAAATCTTTCCACACCGCGTTAAAACCAGGTGGTGTGCTTGGCATCGTGGAACACCGCCTGCCGGAATCTAAGCTGAATTCCAACTGGAAAGAATCCGGTTATATGCCGCAAAGCCTGGTGATTAAACTGGCCGAACAGGCTGGTTTTGTGCTCGAAGGCAGCAGCGAAGTAAACGCCAATCCAAAAGATACCGCTGATCATCCGGGCGGCGTCTGGGCTTTACCACCGACTTACACCAATAAAGAGCAGGATAAAGCTAAATATCAGGCCATTGGTGAAAGTGACCGCATGACCCTCAAATTCCGTAAACCTGCAACTAAATAAGTGGATAAACCGATGAAAGTTCTTGTGATTGGCGGCGGCGGCCGTGAACATGCCCTGGCCTGGAAAGCGGCACAGTCGCCACAGGTCAGCCAGGTGTTTGTGGCACCGGGCAATGCCGGTACTGCGCTGGAAAGCACTTTAACTAATGTCGCCATTGCGGCTGATGATGTGCCTGCCCTGTTAGCTTTTGCCAAAGCTGAACAGGTTGCGCTGACGATTGTTGGCCCTGAAGCGCCGCTGGCGCGCGGAGTGGTTGATGCCTTCCGCGCCGACGGCCTGCAGATCTTTGGCCCAACCCAAGGCGCAGCCCAGCTGGAAAGCTCCAAAGCTTTCGCCAAGGACTTTCTCGCCCGCCACCAAATCCCAACAGCCGCTTATCAGACTTTCACCGATATCGCTGATGCCAAAAGTTTTGTCGTCGAGATGGGAACACCCATTGTGATCAAAGCCGATGGCCTCGCTGCTGGTAAAGGCGTGATCATTGCCCAAACCGAAGCCGAAGCTTTTGCCGCCATTGAAGATATGCTGGCCGGTAATAAATTTGGCAGCGCCGGCAGCCGTGTGGTGGTAGAAGAGTTTCTGGTCGGTGAAGAAGCGTCTTTTATCGTGATGGTCGATGGCAAAAACGCCCTGCCTTTTGCATCTTCACAGGACCACAAAGCCCGTGATGACGCCGACAAAGGCCCGAATACCGGTGGTATGGGCGCATATTCGCCGGCTCCGGTGGTCACGCCTGCGGTGCATGACTGGGTGATGCAGCATGTGATTTATCCTACTGTGCAGGGCATGGCGGCTGAAGGCCAGGTTTATACCGGCTTCCTCTACGCTGGCCTGATGATTGCGCCGGATGGAACCGCCAAAGTGCTGGAATTTAACTGCCGTTTCGGTGACCCGGAAACGCAGCCTATCATGTTGCGCCTGCAATCTGACTTAGTTGAGCTGTGTGCTGCCGCCTGTGCCGGTAAACTCGACAGCATGCAGATTGACTTTGACAGCCGCGCAGCTGTTGGTGTGGTGCTGGCCGCTGGTGGTTACCCGGATGACTATCGCAAAGGCGATGTGATTTCTGGCCTGCCAACAGATGATAACCGTGAAGCCAAAGTGTTCCATGCTGGCACTGTGCTCAAAGATGGTCAGGTGCTGACGGCCGGTGGTCGTGTGCTTTGCGCCACTGCTTTAGGGGTCAACGTCACGGCCGCGCAACAAGCCGCTTATCAGCTGGTCGATCAAATCCACTGGGACGGTGTGTTTAGCCGCCGTGATATCGGTTATCGCGCCGTCGCGCGGGAAAAACAGCAATAACGCTGCAGAAATGCTGCGCGAAATAGATAAAAGTGCCGGCTGATGCCGGCTTTTTTAGCAACACAGGATCAGATCATGCGTTTAACTTTAACCCCGCTGGCGCTGCTGTGCGCCAGCCTGAGCAGCCCATTGCTGGCTGCCGAGTGCACAGCGCCATATGTCGCTGTACATGCTATTCAGGGCAGTAGTGAACAAAGCCCGAAAGCCGGTGAAACCCTGACCACCCGCGGTGTGGTGCTTAGTGTGCTCTATGCCGACAGTAAAAACCCGCAGTTGTTACTGGGCAGCCTGACACCGGATCAGGACCCGGCAACAGCTGAAGCCATTCTGGTCACCGACAGCCAACAAGCCAAACAACGCACTGCAGGTGACGTGTTGCAACTCACCGGCACCGTGCGTGAAATGGCAGGCATGACAGCGCTGACCAATATCAGCGTGGCCGAATATTGCGCCCGGCAAAATCTGCCGGCCGCTACAGCCGTGACGCTGCCGGTCACCTCGTTACAAAGTTTTGAAGCGCTGGAGGGCATGCTGCTGAGTTTCCCGCAGTCCCTGATCGTCAATGATAGCTACGGTTTATCACGTTATGGCGAACTGGTGCTGGCGAACGAACGTTTGCCGGTGGCGACGGAAGTCGCTGTACCAGGTGATGCATCTAAAGCATTGATGGCGAAGCAATTGCTGCAGGAAATCACCATCGATGATGCCAGTCTGAAACAAAACCCGCAGCCGGTGCGCTTCCCAACCGGCAATTTGTCGGCCGGCAATACAGTCCGCATCGGTGATACGGTCAACAAACTGCAGGGTTACCTGCTGCAAACCAAAGCCGGTTACCGGCTGGTGGTGAGCCAACAACCAGAGTTTGTTGCGACCAACCCAAGACCGGCTGCACCAGCGGCAAAAAAAGCTGGTGAGCTGCGTGTTGCCAGCTTTAACGTGCTGAACTTCTTTACCGGTGAAGGCAGCAGCCCACGTTTCCCAACCAAACGCGGCGCCAGCGACGCCAATGAGCTGCAGCGACAACAGGCCAAAATGCTGGCCGCGCTCAGCGCAATGGATGCCGATGTCATTGGTCTGCTTGAAGTGGAAAATAACGGCTTTGGCAGCGGCAGCGCCTTAGCGACTATAGTGCAGGGTCTGAACCAGCAGCTCGGCAGTGAAGTCTATGCTTTTGTCCAGCCGGCGGAAAAACCAGGTTCGGACGATATCATGGTGGCGATGATTTACCGCAAAGCCCAGGTTGAGCCAATCGGTACAACAGCGGTCTATACCAAAGCGCCATTTGATAAAGGCAGCCGCCCACCACTGGCGCAAAGCTTCCGTCACCTGGATTCGAAAACGCAGCTGACGGTCAGCATTAATCACTTTAAATCCAAAGGCAGTTGCCCGAAACAACAGGGGCCAGATTCAGACTTGAACGACGGTCAGGGCTGCTGGACACCAACCCGGGTAGCGGCAGCGAAAGCTTTAACTGAGTGGCTGAAAACCGAACCGACCGGCATTGATACAGATTATGTGCTGATGATGGGCGACTTAAATGCCTATCGCAAAGAAGCGCCGCTGCAATATCTGGAACAAAATGGCTGGCAACATCTGGCACCTAAAGATGCGGTACATTCGTCATTTGTCTACCGCGGCCGCTCAGGCACGCTGGA
>CBFGPY010000184.1:0-5981 GCA_965650755.1 uncultured Chromatiaceae bacterium
GACCGGAACTGCGGATAGCAGCTGGCATAGATGCGTCGATAATCACATCACTTGGTACGTGCAGGTTGGTGATGCCTTTGTCTGAGTTCACCATCGCAACTCCTGGTTGCGCGGCATAAGCAGCTTGCAGATCCGCTTCGACTTCAGCACGTTGCGCTTCTGGTAATTGCTGGATCTTGGCCAGTAAATCACCGAGGCCGTTGTTAACATCGACGCCCAGTTTGGCAAACAGGGCCGCATGTTTATCAAACACTGATTTGAAGAACACGGTGACGACATGCCCGAACATAATAGGATCAGACACTTTCATCATGGTGGCTTTCAGGTGCACCGAGAACAGCACGCCTTTGGCTTTAGCATCGGCGATTTCTGCAGCGAGGAATTCGCACAGTGCCGCTTTACTTAATACTGCTGCATCAATGATTTCACCGGCTGAAAGATTAGTCTTTTCTTTCAGCACTTTCACAGTGCCATCTGCCTGTACCAGCTGGATTTTTACCGGGCCAGCGGCGGCAACAGTCACAGACTGCTCGCTGCCATAGAAATCACCATGAGTCATATGAGCAACATGAGATTTAGAATCTTTCGCCCAGGCGCCCATCGAATGCGGGTTTTTCCGGGCATATTGCTTGACTGACAATGGCGCACGACGGTCAGAGTTACCTTCACGCAGCACCGGGTTTACCGCACTGCCTTTGATTTTGTCGTAGCGCGCTTTGATATCTTTTTCCTGCTCAGTTTGTGCTTCTTCCGGGTAATCCGGCAATGCATAACCTTGCGCTTGCAGCTCTTTAATGGCCGCTTTTAATTGCGGTACCGACGCGCTGATATTAGGCAGTTTAATGATATTGGCTTCTGGCTTGGTTGCCAGCTCGCCCAGTTCTGCCAGCGCGTCTGATTGTTGCTGTTCAGGTTTCAAAAATTCAGGGAATACAGCAATAATGCGGCCTGCCAGTGAAATGTCGCGTGTTTCCACCACTACATCAGCGGCTTTGGCAAAAGTCTGGACTATCGGCAGAAAAGAATAAGTAGCAAGCGCTGGCGCTTCGTCGGTTTTGGTGTAGATGATTTTAGAAATTTCAGTGGTCATATCAGGTCCTGGCTAGCTTTCGACAAGCACCGTCATCCCAACCACAACGCACATCCAGCGGTACGTCGCAGCGAAACACCGGTAACTATAAAAATGGGTCCGAAACATCAGTCACAGTGTATCAGCAACAGGCCACGCAGCAGAAGTGCCTGCACTGTTACCGCCATGTTGCTACAGCACCTGCTGCAGAATTCAGGCAATGGCGCCTTAGTGTACGCTTTTCAAGCGCACGGCAAAACCTTTTCTGGACTGACCTGTGCAGAATCCGTATAACAAATAAAAGTCTACAGGAGGCATTCGGTGCCGGATCGTTCATCTTTACATCTGACAGTAGCCGCGGTGGTTTGTTATCAACATCGATTTTTATTGGTGGAAGAACGTGACAAACACAGCGGCGCTTTGGTGCTGAACCAACCCGCCGGTCATGTTGAGCACGGCGAAGATTTAATTGATGCCATGCAGCGGGAATTACGTGAAGAAACTGGCCTGGATTTAACGCCGACGGGCTGGCTTGGCATCTCGCAGTTACGCGCCGCCAACGGTCACTTTTATTACCGGGTGAATTTTGTTTTTGAACCGTCCATGCTACCGGCTTTTTATGCGCCGCAGGACCCGGATATTCTTGGCCTGCACTGGCTGAGTGCCGAAGAGTTGTCGCAGTCGGAGCTACCGGTGCGCAGCAAGTTGGTCAGCGCAGCAATCGCGGCTTATCAGCAAGGCGTTCGCTTGCCGCTGAGCGCGTTACAGCCAATGACAGATCCGTGTTGAGCTTCGGATGCTGTGCAGCAGGCTGTGTTGGCCATGAAATGGTGCTATAATCCGCGCCTCATTTTTTCCACAAAGCGCAGGTTATGTCAGAAAACAGCAGCAAAAAAGTCATTGTCGGTATGTCCGGCGGCGTTGATTCCTCAGTCTCAGCCTACTTGTTAATCCAGCAGGGTTATCAGGTCGAAGGCCTGTTTATGAGGAACTGGGAAGAAGATGATAATGATGAATACTGCGCTGCAGCCGAAGATTTAAAAGACGCGCAACAAGTCTGCGACACCCTGGGTATCAAACTGCACAAAGTCAATTTTGCTGCTGAATACTGGGACAATGTCTTTGAGTATTTCCTGGCAGAATACAAAGCCGGCCGCACGCCAAACCCAGACATTATGTGCAACAAGGAAATCAAATTTAAAGCTTTCCTTGAATTTGCCGCTGAAGCGCTGGGCGCTGACTATATCGCCACCGGCCATTATGTGCAGCGCCGTGAAGTCGACGGCCACTGGCAGTTACTCCGTGGCCTCGATACCAATAAAGACCAGAGTTATTTTCTCTACACCATTGGTGAACAGCATGTTGCTCAGACCCTGTTCCCGGTTGGTCATCTGGAAAAACCAGCTGTACGCGCCATCGCAGAACAACAAGGCCTTATCACTCACAATAAAAAAGATTCCACCGGCATTTGCTTTATCGGCGAGCGCAAATTTAAAGATTTCCTGCAAAAATACCTGCCGGCCCAGCCTGGTGACATCATTACAGTCGATGGTGAAAAAATCGGCCGCCACGAAGGCCTGATGTATCACACCCTGGGGCAGCGCAAAGGCCTTGGCATTGGCGGCACTAAAGATGGTGGCGAAGAGCCCTGGTATGTCGTCAGCAAAGATTTAATCAACAATCAGCTGATTGTTGCTCAGGGACACGACCACCCTAGTCTGCTCTCCAAAGGCCTGACGGCGACCCAACTGCATTGGGTTGACCGCAAAGGTCCGCTTGATACTTTGCGCTGCACCGTCAAAACCCGTTACCGCCAGCAGGACATCCCTTGCACATTGCGCCGCCTCGATGCTGATCGGCTGGAAGTGCTGTTTGATGAACCGCAAAAAGCGGTGACGCCGGGGCAGTCCGCGGTATTTTACTTAGATGAAATCTGCCTTGGCGGCGGCATCATTGATGAGGCTTTACAGTGATGAATCAATCTATTTCTACACAAGTGCTGGCGCTGTCGGCCATTTGTCTGGCAGTGCGCGCCGTGCAGCAAGTAGCCCGTGGTGAAGCGCTGGAACCCGGCGTGCTGCAAACCTTATTGCAAAGTATTGCCGAGCAAAATCCAGCCGAAGCTGTCGATATTTACGGCGGCAAACTGGCCAATCTCGCCGGCGGTTACCATATTCTGGCGGCGCAGCTCGGCGATCAGCCACGCAAAGACCTGGAACTGACCCGTTATGTGATGGCGGTATTAGTGCTGGAGCGTTTGCTCAATAAGTCAAAAGATAGTTTAGGTGCTGTTGGAAAACGCATTGAGCGACTGCAACAACAGCTGCAGCATTTTCAGGTCACCGACGACAATATCATCGCCAGCATCGCGGACATTTATGTCGAACATATCAGTCCGCTTGGCAATCGTATCCAAATCGCCGGCGTGCCGGAGCAGTTAAAACAAAGCGCGGTGCAACAAAAAATCCGCGCCTTGTTATTAGCCGCCGTGCGTTCTGCGGTGTTGTGGCGTCAGGCCGGTGGCCGCCGATATCATTTTCTGTTTCAACGCAAAGCATTGCTGCGCGAAACTCAGCAGGTTTTACAACAATTAGCTTAAGGGAGTCGTCATGGAACTCAACGCATTAACCGCCATTTCTCCGGTGGACGGGCGTTACGGCAGCCGCACTACAGAATTGCGGGACATTTTCAGTGAATTTGGCCTGATTAAATTCCGCGTCACAGTTGAAGTGCGCTGGTTGCAACAGATGGCGACAATCGCCGGCATTGCTGAAGTACCGGCTTTATCTGACAGTGCCAATGCGTTACTGAATTCAATTGTCGATAATTTCAGTCTGACCGATGCCGAACGCGTCAAAGAGATTGAGCGCACAACCAACCATGACGTCAAAGCTGTCGAATATCTGCTGAAGGAAAAAGTCGCCGGTAATGCCGAATTAGCTGCTATCAGTGAATTTATCCATTTCGCCTGTACTTCTGAAGATATCAATAACTTATCTCACGGCCTGATGTTAACAACGGCGCGGGATCAGGTGCTGTTGCCATTGATGGATCAGCTGTTGGCCTCCATCAAAGCCTTAGCTGTGCAATACAAAACCATCCCGATGATGGCCCGTACCCATGGCCAGCCGGCATCGCCAACCACGCTTGGCAAAGAGATGGCCAACGTTTATATCCGCCTGCAACGCCAGCGTAACCAAGTAGCAGCTATTGAAATGCTGGGTAAATTTAACGGCGCAGTCGGCAACTACAACGCGCACTTGTCAGCTTACCCAAGTTTGGACTGGCATCAGATCTCCGAACAATTTGTCACCAGCCTCGGCCTGACCTGGAACCCATTCACCACGCAAATTGAGCCGCATGATTACATCGCCGAGCTGTTTGATGCAGTTGCGCGCTTTAACACCATCCTGATTGATTTTGACCGCGACGTCTGGGGTTATATTGCGCTGGGTCACTTCAAGCAGCGCACTATCGCCGGTGAAATTGGCTCGTCGACCATGCCGCACAAAGTCAATCCGATTGATTTTGAAAACTCAGAAGGTAACCTCGGTGTTGCCAACGCCATTTTCCAGCATCTGGCGAGCAAGCTGCCGGTGTCACGCTGGCAGCGTGACCTGACGGATTCCACAGTGCTGCGTAACTTAGGTGTTGGTTTTGGCTACACCTTAATTGCTTACCACGCCACACTTAAAGGCATCAGCAAACTGGAAGTCAACGAAGTCAACCTGTTGACTGAACTGGACCAGAACTGGGAATTACTGGCAGAGCCGGTACAAACCGTGATGCGTCGTTATGGCATTGAAAAACCATATGAAAAACTCAAAGAGCTGACTCGCGGTAAACGGATTTCGCCAGAAGATTTAGCGGTGTTTATCGACAATCTGGCACTGCCGGATGCCGCCAAAGCCGAACTGAAACAGCTGCGGCCAGATAATTATATCGGTGCCGCAATCGCGCTGGTGGACAGCCTGCAATAAGCAAAAAAGGGCGGTTTAACCGCCCTTTTGCATAAGGAACTTTCATGTACACACTGCATTTAGGTCAATTAAGCGCGGCTGAGTTTATGGCCGAGTACTGGCAAAAAAAACCAGTGTTGCTCAAAGGCGGCTTTGCTAATTTCACCGATCCACTGACGCCAGACGAACTGGCTGGTCTTGCTACTGAAGAAGACATCGAGTCCCGTGTCGTCGCCAAAACAGCGGACGGCCAATGGCAGCTAGAAACCGGGCCTTTTGAAGATTACAGTGCTTTCGGTGAACAAGGCTGGACCTTGTTGGTCCAGGCAGTTGATCACTGGCACCCGGAAGCGGCACAGCTGATTGAGCCATTTCGTTTTATTCCGAACTGGCGGATTGATGATTTGATGGTCAGCTATTCAACGCCGGGTGGCGGTGTAGGCCCGCACTTAGACCAGTATGACGTCTTTATCATTCAGGGCATGGGCAAAAGACACTGGCGGGTTGGCATGCCAGACGCCAGCCTGAAATCGATATGCCCGCATCCGCGCTTACTGCAGGTGACACCTTTTGTCGACTGTATCGACGTGATCACAGAACCAGGCGACATTCTGTATATTCCGCCGGGCTGCCCGCATGACGGTATTTCGGTCGACGCCAGTCTGAGTTATTCGGTTGGTTTTCGCGCGCCGGCACAAAAAGATTTACTGACTGGTCTGGCTGATTTCCTGATTGAACAGGACCAAAGCGGTGCCCGTTATACCGACCCGCATCGCCTACCGGTCAGCGATATTGGCCGCATCAGCGACGCCGATTTGGATCAGGTGCAGCAGTTATTATCCGATCTGGTGAATAACAGATCCCTGCTGGCAAGCTATTTCGGCCAGTATATCAGCCATGCCAAACATGAGCTGGATGCCAGTGAGCCCGAACCACATTATGCCGCCGACGAG
>CBFGPY010000185.1:0-5979 GCA_965650755.1 uncultured Chromatiaceae bacterium
CGGCTGAAGCAGGCGGATATCATCATCGTGCTTTCGGAAAGCTGGAAAAGCTGGCTGAGCGGCGTTGTGGGGGCTGATCACCCTATTGTTGTTGTTTTTAATAGCGTTCCTGAAATGCGTGGTGTACGCAGTCCGGCCCGGGGCACTGACATTCTGTTTTTAGGCAGAATTGAAGAAAAAAAGGGGGTGCGTGAGCTGCTCTTTGCGTTTAAAACTTTAGTGGAAAAGGGATACGTCGCAAGACTGGTTCTGTGCGGTTCTGGTCAGCTGGACGAATACCGTGCTCTCGCAGTTCGGTTGGGCATTGCCCGGTATGCGGAATTTAAAGGCTGGATTGAGCCCGAAGAACGTTCCTGGTATCTGTCAAATGCCGCTATGTTGGTGTTACCCAGCTTTAATGAAGGATTTCCGATGTGTATTTTAGAAGCTATGTCGGCTGGATTACCTGTTGTGTCTACTCGCGTTGGGGGAATTCCCGAAGCCATCACTGATGGTGTCTCCGGGTTATTGGTACAACCCGGTGATGCAGATTCGCTGGCTGGTGCTATGCAAAAATTTTTAGATGATCCTGTACTGGCGCAGCATTGTGCTAAGTCAGCAAAAGCTTATTTTGAATTGAATTTTTCAAGCAAAGTATGTTATCCAAAAATTGTAGCTGAAGTTTATCAGAGAATTATTTGTTAAATTATTTTATTGTTTTTGATCTGCTTTAGCATCGCTCATCTCGTTTCGTTGCACTGTCTCCCTTTCTGAAATTTTAATTATCAAATGCACAAAGTTGTCATTTAAATAATCCTGTGCTTTAACTTTAGTTGTTTTGCATTGGATGGCAGTTCGCTTGAATGATGTCTCGACGATTTCTAATTGTATGGTTGCTTTAATCCAGGAAATTTAACGTCACTCATTAAGGGATGTTATGCAACGTATTCAATTGTTTGGTTGTACTATGGATATTGCCAGTATGCAGGGAACTGTTGAGCTGATTGCCCAGCGGATTGAACAGCATGTGTTTACCCAGCATGTGGTAGTAAACGTTGCCAAAGTAGTGCATATGCAGTCGGACCCTGAATTGAGAGAGTCCGTGCGAAGCTGTGACATTATCAATATCGACGGGATGGGGGTTGTGTTTGGTGCCCGCTGGCTGGGGCATGAGGTACCGGAACGGGTGGCCGGCGTGGACCTGTTTCATGCGCTCATTGCCATGAGCCAGCAACGTCAGTATCCGGTCTTTTTGCTTGGCGCAACACCAGATGTGGTTGCCGCCACTTCCGCACGGGTCAAACAGCTTTATCCCGGTCTATTGGTCGCCGGCGTGCACCATGGTTACTTTTGGGACAACGAACAAGCTGTCGTCACGCAAATTAAAGCGTCTGGAGCCCGGTTAATGTTTGTTGCCATTACCTCACCGCACAAAGAAAACTTTATCAATAGATGGCGTACGGAGTTGGGTGTCGACTTTGTGATGGGGGTCGGGGGCACTTTTGATATTGTCGCAGGCAAGGTGAAACGGGCACCGCTTTGGATGCAACGCAGTGGTCTGGAGTGGTTTTACCGGATGTTGCAGGAGCCGCGCCGGATGTGGAAGCGTTATTTAACAAGTAACCTGAAGTTTGCCTGGTTGCTGCTCAAAGCAAAATTCAGCAGCGCTGTTTAGCACTTAATACACTCACTGCTATGGTCACTAAGATGTTGGTCACAAGGCCTAATCCGGGGCTGTGCCTGATGCTATCACGCTTTCCGGAATACCTTATCCAATAACCAGAGCTGCAGGGAAACAACATCGGACCATTGGATGGCTGGGTATTCTGTCCCTCTGCTTTGTACAGGCCATCGTGTTGTAGTGTCGCTGTCTCGCCTTGTCGAATCTGTCTATCTCTCCCTTCTGTCACCGCTTTAAGGTACCGCCTGTGGCAACAGCCAGCAGTCCGGTTAGCCACCACAACAAAAGCAAAAAACACACAGACAGGGGTAGAACATGTTCAAACGTAACGCACTTTCGCTTGCGGTGGCGCTGGCGTGCGCTTATCCGGCTATGGCGCAGGACACTGCTGCCAATGCCGCTCAAACCAAAACTGACAGCAGCGCAGCGGCAGCAAAAACCAGCAGCAATGACGTCGCGCTGGAGGTGATTTCAGTCACAGCGACCAAACGAAAAACCAAACTGATGGAAACACCGGTGGCGATTTCGGCCATCAGCGACACCCAGCTGCAGCAGCATGGCGTCAATAATGTGGTGGATATTGCCGATTTAGTGCCGGGGCTGGATATCTCGGTGGCCTCAGAGCAGGCCGCGCCGGTGATCACGATGCGTGGCATACGTTCCACCAATATTACTGAGCTTGGCGACCCGGCAGTTGGCGTGCATCTGGATGGGATTTATTCGCCGCGGATGCAAGGCGCGCTGGCGCTGATGTACGACGTCGAGCGGGTCGAAGCCTTGCGCGGTCCGCAGGGCACGCTGTTTGGCCGCAATTCGACCGTGGGCAGCATCAATGTGCTGTCGGCCAAACCGGAAATTGGCAGTAATTATGGCAACGCCAATACCGAACTGGGTAAATTTAATGCCAAAAGCTTTGGCGGCATGTTCAACCTGGGGCTGACCGATGATTTTGCCGTGCGTTTTTCCGGCAAAACTCTGCAACGCGATTCTTATGTTGAAGGTTATTGGGACCCGAATCAGTATGACACCCGTTATTTACCGGCTGGCGTGCTGGACGGCGAAGTCATTGCTGAAAATTCTTATTCAGGCGTCGGCCAGACCTTAACCCAACGCGAAAACTGGTGGATAGATGCCGCCGGGACGAATCCGAATGCGCAAAAAGTACGGGCCTTAACACCGGCCAACAAAAGCGATTTTTATAACAACGCCAACGAACATTCGTTCCGCGTCAGTACCTTATGGCAGCCGTCGACCGGTCGTTTCAGCAACCATACCGTGTTTCAGTATTACAAAAATGACAGTGCCGGCTCGGTCGACATGGTGAACTGCGACAAATTACGCGGCAGACCTGCGGAGCTCGGCGGCGACTGCGCCAGCTTTTTACCCAGTGACAACACTTATCAGGCCGTGGTGAACGTGCCGGGTAAACTGGAGCTGGATATCACTTATCTGCGCAACACGCTGAACTACGAACTGACCGACGAACTGAATCTGGTCTGGCTGGCTGGTTATGAAGATATGCAGCGTCAGTCGGCGCAGGATACCGAAGTCGGGCTGGATGTCTGGGACGGCGCGATGTTTTTCCTCGACGGTACCGGCGCGCGCTCTTATTCGACCGAACTGCAGTTGCAGTCGGATGAACGCGGCGATTTAGTCTGGATCGCCGGGGTGAACCTGTTCCACGAAAAAACCGTTACCTTTGGCTATTACGATAACCCGATGGATGATAAAGCCTTTTGGGACCAGCCGGATCGCTCCACCGACGCGCTGGCCGCGTTTGGTCAGGCCACTTACAACCTGACACCGGCCACACACCTGACGCTGGGTTATCGTTTCAGTGACGAAACCAAACAGGACAAAGGTGGCCGCACACTGCGCTGCTCCAATGCCGACGGCTGCGCACCGGGTTGGTTTAACCGCACGCAGTTATCAGGTTTGCCAACCAATGCCTTTGAAAATCCGGCGATTTATAAATCGTCCTTTGCCAATGACAACAAAGGCAGCTGGCGTAACCATGATTTCCGGCTGGGGCTGGATTACGACCTGAGCGCCGACACTATGTTGTATGGCTATGTGGCTTCAGGCTTTAAAGCCGGCGGCATCGGTGACGTGTTTGAAGTGGTCAACGACAGAACCGGCCAGGTGCAGCGTTTTGAAACTCAGTTTGACCCGGAAAAAGTGCTGACTTATGAAGTGGGCGCTAAAACCAGCCTGCTGGATAACTCGCTGAATTTACAAGCGGTATTCTTTTATACCGACTACACCGACATGCAATATGCATCCGTCGGTTCTATCGGCAACGTAGAGCGGCTGGCCGCGGTGGAAAACCCGGACGGCAGCCCGGTATTGGGGCCGGACGGCAAGCCATTGCTGGATTACCGCAATATGCCGGTGATCGCCTATTACACGCAAAACGTGCCGGGTTCGACCATCAAAGGCATTGAGCTGGAGTTTGACTGGAAACCTTACCCAAGCGGCCGTATCAACGGTTATGTCACCTGGACCGACGCCCGTATCACCGAAGACTGGATCACCAAATGGGATTACGACCCGGAGTATCTGTTTAAGCTGTCGTATGAGCAGTCGATTGACCCGAACAACCGCCTGCTGAGCACCAACCTCAAAGGCAATCAGCTGGCGATGGTGCCTGAGCTCACCGCCAATTTAAGTTACACCCACAGCGTGGATTTGGGTCGCTTTGGCTTTATCCATGGCTGGTTTAACCTGAGCTGGAAAGACAAATCCTATAACACCATCTGGAACGTCGACCGTCACCTGGACGACATGAAGTTTGCGGTGTCAGCGGACGCGACGCGTTATATCGATGACCGCCGTGACGCATATACCATGGCCAATGCCTCGCTGAAATATGAACCGGTCAGTCAGGCCTGGTTTGCAGAAGTCTTTATCAGTAATGCCACCGATGAACTGGTGCAGCACTGGAGTAACACGGGCAAAGGCTTCCCGAAAGGTAGCTTTGGTATGCCGCGTTATTACGGTGTGCGGGCCGGGTTTAATTTCTGACATTAAACGTATTTGAAGCTGACTGTCCTGGCTTTTAACCGCTCACCTTTGGCGAGCGGTTTCTTTTTATCTGCCAGCGATTGATGTTGTGATCACCAAGGATTTTTATATGCGATCTACCCGATTTCTTGCTCAGAGTACCGGCCTGCTGCTGGCCGTTGCCGTCGCTGCGCCGGCGCTTGCTGCCAACCCTCAGGCAGCTGAGGCGGCCAGCAGCGTCAACACTGGTACAAACGCTGCCGGCTTAGCAAAAGTTGCGTGGCCTTATGTCAACACCGGCTTGCCGCGTGACCCGCAGCTGGAACATTTGCTTGATCAAATTCTGGCGCGGATGACGTTGGGGCAAAAAGTGGCGCAGATGATCCAGCCAGAAATTGGTTATCTGTCCGTCGCGCAAATGCGCAAATATGGTTTTGGCTCTTACCTCAATGGCGGCAACACTGCGCCTTACGGCAAAAAACGCGCGCCGGCATCGGTTTGGCTGAAATACGCTGATGAAATGTACGAAGCGTCCGTAGACGCCAGCCTGGATGGCAGCCGTATTCCGGCGATCTGGGGCACTGATGCGATGCACGGCCACAGCAATGTGTTTGGCGCCACGTTATTCCCCCACAATATTGGCCTCGGTGCTGCCCGCGACCCTGAACTTATTCACCGCATCGGCGTGGCAACCGCCAAAGAAGTCGCGGCCACCGGCATTGAATGGAGCTTTGCACCCACTGTTGCCGTGGTGCGCGACGACCGCTGGGGCCGCACTTATGAAAGTTACTCGGAAGATCCGGCAATAGTGCAGGCTTATGCCGGTCAGATGGTGTCTGGGCTGCAGGGCACTTTGGCCCGGGATTTTTTACAGGGCGCCGGCCGGATCGCCACCGCCAAACATTTTGTCGGTGACGGTGGCACGGCAAAAGGCGTCGATCGCGGCGACACCCTGATTGACGAGCAGGGCTTGCGTGACATTCATGCCGCCGGTTACAAAACCGCGATCGCTGCCGGCGTGCAGTCGGTGATGGTGTCGTTTAACAGCTGGAACGGCAAGCGGCTGCATGGCCACCAGTATCTGCTGACCGACGTGCTGAAAACACAGATGGGATTTGACGGTTTTGTTGTCAGTGACTGGAACGGCCACACTTTTGTTGAAGGCTGCGATTTAACCCAATGCGCCGGCGCTATTAATGCCGGCGTCGATGTGCTGATGGTGCCGGAACACTTTGAAGCCTTTTATCACAACACGGTCCGTCAGGTGGAACAGGGCATTATTCCACAGGCACGGATAGACGATGCGGTGCGACGCT
>CBFGPY010000186.1:0-5965 GCA_965650755.1 uncultured Chromatiaceae bacterium
AGCATGCCGCAGGCTGATTTGGTGAAGCAGGCTTTGCAGCGCTGTGAGCTGGTGATGGTTTCCGATATTTATCAGGACACAGATACCGTTGCGCTGGCAGATATTGTTTTTCCGGCGCTGGGCTTTGCTGAAAAAGACGGCACAGTCACCAATTCCGAGCGGCGCATCTCACGCCAGCGCGCTTTTTTGCCAGCGCCAGGTCAGGCCAAAGCGGACTGGCAGATTGTTTGTGATGTCGCCAAAGCGCTGGGATTTGACCATGGTTTTAATTACCAGAACCCGGCGCAGATTTTCCGTGAACATGCCGCCTTAACCACTTTGTGCAACAACGGCCAGCGTGCGCTGGACTTAACCGCGTGCCGCGCCATGTCTGACGCAGCTTATGATGACTGGCAACCACAACAATGGCCATTACTGCAGGGGGGGGATGACAGTGCCCGCTTGTTTGCCGATGGCCAGTTTTATACGGCAAATCGTAAAGCAAAGCTGGTGCCGTTATCGGGGCTGGAGGTTTTGCCAGGCCCGGCAGGCAACTTTGTGCTCAATAGCGGCCGGATCAGGGATCAATGGCATACGATGACCCGCACTGGCCGGGTTCCTGCATTGATGCAACATCAAAGTGAGCCCTTTATCGCCATGCATCCAAATGACGCCCGGCGCTATCAGCTTAAAGACGGTGATTTGGCTGAGGTGTCCAACGCGTTGGGCATTTTTCGTGGCCGTGCCCAGTTAACTGATGCACAGCGTTGCGGTGAATTGTTTGTGCCGATGCACTGGAGTGGTCAGTTTGGCTTTTTGTCGCGTTGTGACGTGCTTTATGATGACAGCCGGGACCCCATCTCCCGCCAGCCGGCCTTTAAACAAGGTCAGGTGCAGTTAAAAAAGCTGGTTGTCAGTGCCGAGCTGGTGCTGTTCAGCCGTCAGACTGATTTATTGCCTCAGCTGCAAGGTCTTGGCAGTTATGTTGTGACTTTGCCCCATGCCAATATGACTGAATATAGAATGGCCCTGACAGTGCCGGCTAACGCCCTCACGCAACTCATCAGTTTGATCAGTCAGCAGTTAATCTTTGCAATTCCGCCGTCTGCAACAGGTGCACCGCTAGAACAAATTCAGGCACAGGCCCCGCAGCACTGGCGCCAGGCTTATGTGCAGGACGATCAGTTACAAGCCTTGCTCTATGCCGGCCCGACATTGCCAGCGCTGGATCGCGCCTGGCTTGACCAATGTTTTGCCAATTTGCTCACTGCAACCACCAGGCGTCAGTTGTTACGCGGTGCGCCGCTGGAGGCGGGGGATTGTTCAGCGCTGGTCTGTAGTTGTTTTCAGGTCCGTCAACAAAGTATTCAACAAGCAATCAAAAGTGGCGCGAGCTGCACGCGGCGTCTCGGTGAGCAGCTTCAATGCGGCACCGGCTGTCGCTCTTGCCTGCCGGAATTAAGGGCCCTGCTGCAAACCTCGGGCTAAATGCGTTGTGATCACCCTTGGCGGCTGTGTTTAGCTACAGAGCTTTGGCCTTAGTGGGCTTTGCCAATGGTTTGCTATGCGCCAGCGTCTTGCTTTTGACGCGAAGCCAGCCGTCTACCCGTGTTTGTAAACTCCGAGCCATCCGCTGCAGCTCTTGTAGCCATTTGAGAACGGCAGCTATGAGCGAGAAGCAGCAGTTCAGATTAAACTCACTTGAAAACTCGAATGTCCACATTGCCCTAATTGCTAACATTCGAGTTATTGTAAGATTCTTGTGCATAACCACCTGCAAATGACCTAGCTAGGCCAGGAGGCATCAACAAACAAGGTCTCGTGTAAAGTTTTGTTATGCAGCTAGGCTAACGTTTTAGACTGGCCTAGCTGCATTTAGGTACTTTCAAAATTCAAGCGTCAACTTAACCCAAATGTCTTGCGGATCCCGCTGGAAACAGGGCCTGAGGGCATAAACCGGCGTAACTTACTTAGTAACGTGGCTTCACCTGGGGGGGTGTGACGCATCTTCCAACTACCCGTTGCCGCTTTGACAATTGTGCTAGCCACACTATCTGGTATTGGTGCCCCCTGAACGTTTTTAACTACTGCGCGGCTAGACAAATTGCGCTCGTGTTCGTAGTCCATAATCTTCAGTGCTGTCAGCGGCGCATTCAGGTCCTGATTGGTTTTGGTAAATGAAGGTTCAACCAGCGAAACCCGAATGCCAAACTGCCGGACTTCATGATCCAGACTTTCAGACAGACCTTCAACCGCGTGTTTGGATGCAGAATACAGGCCCATATAAGGTGCAGGCAGGAAACCAAGCACTGAACTGACGTTGATGATGCGACCATATTTTTGTGCGCGCATCTGCGGTAATACCGCTTTTATCGTCCGCAGCATACCAAAAACATTGGTGTCGAATAGTGAACGGGCTTCATCAGTGGATGATTCCTCAACCGCCCCCACCAGTGTGGTCCCGGCGTTGTTAACCAAAAGATCGATTTGACCCGCTTGATCGATGACCGACTGAATAGCCAGAGCCACAGAATCCTCCCGACGGATATCCATAGCAACAAGCTCAACCCCTGCAATTGGCATGGCTCCAGTCAAATCTCGCACTGTGCCAAACACCCGAAAGCCATGCCGGGTAAACAATGCCGCTGTAGCCCGGCCAATACCTGATGACACACCAGTAACTACCACAACTTTTGATTCAGACATAAAAACCTCTTCGCTAATTTGAATATAAATGTTGGATCAGGCCAGATTGTCAGGTTTGATCCTGAACCAGATGGCATACATCGCTGGCAAAAACGCCAAGGTCAGGACAGTGCCGGCGAAAGTTCCGCCAATCAGGGTGTAGGCCAGCGCCCCCCAAAACACTGATTGGGTCAGAGGAATAAATGCCAGAATTGCCGCCAATGCGGTCAGCAGCACAGGCCTGGCTCTTTGCACTGTTGCTTCAATCACCGCATGAAACGGAGCAAGCCCAGCTTGCTGATTGTGCTGGATTTGTCCGAGCAGAATTAAAGTGTTGCGCATCAGGATCCCGGACAAAGCAATCAGGCCAACCAAGGCATTAATGCCAAAAGGTTGCTGAAAAATTAGTAAGGTCGGAACCACGCCAATCAGACCAAGCGGAGCAGTCAAAAACACCATTGCCATGGCGGAATTGGAACCTGTCTGCAACACTAGGATCAGTAAGGTAACCGCAATCATGATTGGAAACAGCGGCAGCATGGCGACCATGGCCTTACCAGACTCTTCAATCGAGCCCGCTTCATCGATACGATAGCCATCAGGTAAAGCATCTTTGATTGGCTTTAGCTGTGCAGTGATCACAGACGACACATCCGGTGGTTGCAAACCCTCCGCAATATCACCGCGTACGGTCATGGTTGCCATTCGGTCGCGCCGGCGCATCACCGGTTCTTCCATTTGCACTTCGATTTCACCAATTTGTGACAGCGGGATCCGTTGACCATTGCTACCAACCAACGTGAAATCAGCGAGACGTGCCGGGTCCAGCCGGGTGTCACCACTGCTGCGTGCAATCACCTGAACTGAGCGAATATCCTCGCGAACCACAGTCACCGGCGCTCCGGTCAGGAAAAACTGCAGTTGCAGAGCCACTGTGTTGCTGGTTAACCCTAGCGCTTGTAAACGGTCTTGTTGCAGCTTGAAACGCAACACTGGCGTCCGGGTTCCCCAGTCGGTATTGACTGTGCGCATCATCGGGCTGGCTGCCAGTACTTTTTCGACCTGACGTGCGATGTCGCGTAACGTTTCTGGGTTAGGACCGACCACCCGATATGCCACCGGATACGGCGAGTAAGGGCCGAACACCAGCTGAGTCACCCGAACCTGCGCTTCCGGAGCGAGGCCGTCGGCAATGGCTTGGCGCAAGCGATGTTTGAGTGCTTCACGTTCCTGTTGATTGTCGGTACGGATCACAATCTTGGCGAACGACGGATCGGGTAATTCAGGCCCCACAGAGAAGAAAAATCGCGGTGCGCCTTGGCCGACGTAAGCGGTGACAATGCGGGCTTCTTGCTGTTTGGCCAGCCAGGCTTCCACTTTTGCTGCCGCATTACTTGTTTCTGTGATAGCGGTGCCATACGGCATCTGCACTTCAACCAGAACTTCAGGCCGATCAGAGATGGGAAAGAACTGTTTCTTCACCAAGCTCATCCCCAGAATGGCCGTGACAAATAGTGCTGCCACGGTGCCTGCTGTCAGCCATTTTCTGGTGATAACCTGCTGTAAAATATTGCGTAAACGGTTGTAATGCGGCGTGTTGTAAAGCGCGCCATGGCCTCCTTCGATTTTTGGCTGATCCGCCAGTAACTTCACGCCAAGATAAGGGGTGAATACCACCGCGACCACCCAGGATGCGATAAGTGCGATGCCCACTATCCAAAACATATTGCTGGTATATTCACCGGCAGTGGAGCGGGCAAAACCATTTGGCATAAAGCCGACAGCTGTGACCAACGTGCCGGACAACATAGGTGCCGCAGTGTGGCTCCACGCATAGGCTGCCGCTGCGGCTCGGCTCAAGCCTTCTTCCATTTTCACCACCATCATTTCAATGGCTATGATGGCGTCGTCGACCAATAAACCCAGTGCAAGGATCAGTGAACCAAGGGTTATGCGGTCGAAGTTTTTACCGGTCGCCAGCATTACTAAAAAGACCGCCGCGAGAGTCAGAGGCACTGCAGCAGCCACCACCATGCCTGCGCGCCAGCCCATGCTGATAAAACTAACGAGCATCACAACCAGCAGCGCCGCGAAGAATTTCAGCATGAACTCATCCACTGAAGCACTGATATTGACAGCCTGATCAGTGACTTTGCTTAAAGTCATGCCTAAGGGTTGTGCAGCGTTGATGGCCTGCACTTCCTGATCCAGAGCCTGGCCTAAATCAAGACCATTCCAGCCATCACGCATGATGACACCGAGCAGCAATGCCGGCTCTCCACCACTGCGCACCAAAAATGTAGCTGGGTCTTCATAACCCCGTTTAACCTCTGCAATATCAGATAATTTAATGATCCGGCCCTGCGCTACGATCGGGGTATCGCGGATCTTTTGCAGTTCATCAAATGCACCATCCAGCCGGATAAACACCTGCGGTCCTTTGGTTTCCACAGAGCCAGCCGGAGTCAGCATGTTTTGCTGATTCAACGCGGCAAACACATCCTGCGGGCTCACCCCCAAAGTGGCCAGTTTTTCGTGTGACAACTCCACATAGATGCGTTCGGATTGCTCACCGATGATATTGACCTTTTTCACACCGGGCACGTGCAATAAGCGCTGACGCAAGGATTCTGCGCTTCGCACCAATACACGTTGTGGCTCGCCTTTGGCCTTGAAAGCAAATAAGGCAAAAGTGACATCGGCATATTCATCATTGATCATCGGGCCTATCACACCGGCAGGCAAATTGATGCTCACATCACTGACTTTTTTACGCGCCTGATAAAATTCCTCCTGCACTTCGGCCGGCGGTGTACTGTCAAGCAGCGTTAATGTGGTAAATGCTAAACCCGGCCTGGTGTAGGTTTCCGACCGGTCATACCAGCGCAGTTCCTGCAAACGCTTTTCAATTTTTTCGGCGACCTGATCCTGCATTTCCTCTGCAGTCGCCCCAGGCCAGGCTGTCACTATGGTCATAACTTTAATAGTGAAAGCAGGGTCTTCGGCACGGCCCAATTTAACAAATGACACCAGCCCAGCCAGCGAAATCAAAAAAATTAAAAATACAGTAATGGAGCGATGCTTTACCGCCATCGCTGACAAATTAAAACGGTCCCCGCTCATAACGAAGCTCCTGCAGTTGGGCCTGCTGTTACGCCAGAAATATCAGTCGCAGCAACTCGTACTGGGTCTCCGTCTCGTAACAAATGCGCCCCCAGCGTGACAACTTGAGCTTGTGGGTTTAGCGCTCCGCTGATAAACGCAAACTCTGTGTTCAGTCGGTGTATCTTGACAGGTTGCC